>VEXF01000001.1 GCA_009391275.1 SAR202 cluster bacterium AD-804-J14_MRT_500m
ATTCTAGGCTATAATCGGCATGGTAATTCTATTAGGCTAGTGCAATTTTATGATGCCCAACAGGGGAATCGGATTTGAAAAAGATGCCATTTCTTGTTGGGCCCCGCGGGGGCTGGAAAATGAATTTCCCAGATGTTTCTCCTATTATGGGTCGTCTTTGGTCACCTATTGCAGCGGTTACCAGCAGTTGGAACGGACAGGATAATATCCAAATTGCGGTTTCTATTAGTGCAGCCTCTATAGTTCCTCAGAAGCCCCGGGTTTTGGTGCAAATCTATAAAAGCAATTTCAGCCATGCACTAATTTACAAAAGCGGAAATTTTGCCCTCAACTTTCCTCGCAAAGATCAATTGTATTTTATTAAAGACTTTGGCCTTAGTTCTGGCCGCGATTTTGACAAACTGATAGACGTTGATTATTCCCATCGTTCATCTGGCAGTCCGGTTTTAGCTGATTCTTGGGGGTTTTTGGATTGTCGAGTGGTTAATGCTATGGATGGAGGAGACATGACTTGTTTTCTGGCTGACGTGATTGAAGGATCTGTCTTGTGTGAAGGAGATCCGATGTGGTGGCGGGATGCGAGAAGTCAAATCCCAATGGAATGGAATGAAAAATGGAATCTTAAAATTGGTAAGGAAATCCAAAATTCAGAAAACCGTATGGGTAAGATAGATTTCACTCCTTGGGTTGATGTCCCATGTTCAAGTTATAGAGATCTTTAAAGCGGAGACTCATATGATTAACCTAATATATTTACAAAGCTTTATTCAACAGATTCATGACGCATCTACCAACGGGGTCATCACAGTCGCAGGTGCAGGAAGTCAAGGAATTTCGTGGCTTTTCTCAGTTCCAGGGGCATCTCGAACTGTACTAGAAGTAGTCATGCCCTATGGAACCAAATCTATGATTGACTTTTTAGGGTATGAGCCAAGTCAATTTGTTTCCGAGGATACTGCGATTAACATGGCACGCCGTGCTTACAAACGTGCTCTCAAAATCCGAGAAAACGATATGCCAACTGTAGGCCTAGGGTGTACTGCCACTATTGCCACTGATAGGCCAAAGCGTGGCCAGCATCGCTGTTACATAGCTACATGGGATGATTCGGGCTGTGCTTCCTATGATCTGCATTTGGAGAAAGGAGCCAGAGATAGGACTGGAGAAGAGGAAGTAGTCAGCAAACTTCTTCTTCAAGCTTTAGCCTCAGTATGCGGGATAAACTCGGAAATAACATTGGGGCTTCAATCAGGGGATGAGTTGAAGGTGCGCAAGGGACAACACAGCGATCCCATATCGCGATTGCTTTCAGGGGATGTGTCCAGCGTAAACATAGATCCCAATGGTCGAATGACGCTAGATATTTCTCCAGGTAAGCTGCTTTTTCCGGGTTCGTTCAAACCTTTCCATCATGGGCACCAAACGTTAGCGCGTGTGGCGAGTGAATTGATTGGCGAAGAGGTTTCTTATGAGTTGTCAGTATCTAATGTGGATAAACCTGATTTGGTGAAGACGGAAATTCATCAAAGGATTAGCCAGTTTCGATCTATAGGAACTTTGGTGCTCACTAGTGCAGATACGTTTCGCAAGAAGGCGGCGTTATTTCCTGGCGCCATATTCGTTGTTGGCTGGGATACCGCAGTTAGATTGCTGGAGCCTACATATTACGAAGGTAGTTACAAGGATATGCTCCAAGCATTAGCTATTATGTGGTCTGATGGGTGTAGATTTCTAGTCGCAGGGAGGGTTTGCAATGGGACATTCAAAACTCTACAAGATATAGGTGTGCCCCAGGGTTTTGAGCCCATGTTTCAAGCCATACCAGAGTCGAGATTTCGGGAAGATATTTCCTCTACTGATTTAAGAACAAGTGATTGTTAATGTCGTGGAGTTGGCGCTGCACCGCAAAGGACACCTGTTGACTTAAGGTGAATCATTTGGAGTTTCGCGGTATGGGTTATATGGGCTTCAACGCACCGATTGATTGTATAACCTACCGTCAATTTTGGTTCTTGACGTGGGAAGCTGAGGTGCTAACATGTTAGTCTCAGGGCACTGTGTACAGGACTAGGAGGGATTCAAATGGCATCCACAGATATAGCCTTAATGGCCCACCTGATGAGGAGAGTTGGTTTTGGTGCTCAGTATGATGAACTTCAAGTTCGGGCAGCTAAAGGTTACGAGGCTACGGTAGAGGATCTCCTGAACCCCAGCGAACAATCGAATGGTCTTGAGTTAGATGTTGCAGAACGTTACTTCATAGAATGGAATCACTTTACTAGAGGCGTTCCAGAATATTTTGCATGGAGAATGATTAACTCAAAAAACCAACTAGAAGAGAAAATGCTTGTGTTCTGGCAAGGAATTTTGTGTACGTCGGACAGTAAGATTCAAAACTACGCTGTTTCGTATGCGGAATTAGAGATGTTCCGCCGCTTTGGAATGGGAAATTTCAAGAATCTACTCGTAGAAATTTCAAAAGATCCAGCCATGGTGTATTTTCTAGATAATTGTCTTAGTCATAAGGATGCAATTAATGAGAACTATGGGAGGGAGCTTTTGGAGTTATTCTCCATGGGCGTTGGAATGGATGGGCAGTTTAACTACACAGAGGACGATGTCAAAGAATGTTCACGAGCATTTACTGGTTGGACGATAGCGAACTCCGTTCCTGGTCAGCCATATGGACGTTACGATGCCAAGTTTATCTACAATCCTGCTGATCATGACGGCGGGATGAAAACCTTTCTTGGCGAGACGGGGCGATTCAATGGCGAGGATGTTATAGATATCATAGCTAAACAGCCGGCGACGGCTAGATTTCTTTCTCGTCATTTATATAGCTTCTTCGTCGCAGACGAGGCCCAAGTGCCGTCATGGATGGAAACACCACCGGGAGATCCTGACACGATAAAAATGCTCGAAAATGAATATTTTCGTTCGGGGTATAACGTTCAATCGATGTTGCGAACTCTATTTAATTCAGATGCCTTCAAGACAGCTAGATTCTCTAAGATAAAAAGCCCAGTAGAAACGGTGATCGGTACTTTGCGGTTGATTGGAGACTGGACATCGCCGAAACCTGGATTTGAGCCTATATTTGATGAGATGAAGCACATGGGCCAAGAATTGTTTAATCCACCATCAGTAGAAGGTTGGCATACCGGAAGGGAATGGATAGACGGCGGGACTCTTGTGCAACGCATCAATTTCATGTCAGATCGAGTGGGAAATACAAGTTATCTTGGCATACAAACCTTGGTTGATAGACTCCGTTCTGAAGGACCAATAATATCGCCCCAAGGGCTAGTAGACGGCTGCCTTCGTTTGTTGGGTCATTACGAACTTGCTGCAGAAACTTATAATATGCTAGTGACTCATGCAGCAAAACGTGAGGAAATGGATACTAGAAATGGCGAATTCCCGGGATATGTTTGTCAAACACTTCAGATGATTGTAGCTACGAAAGATTATCTATACGCCTAATAAGTCTCTGTTCCCAGGCTACTACGCAACAGAGACTTTTAAGATTGAAATTCATGTAGGTCAGGAGAAGTTAACGATGGATAACAAAAAAGATCCAGTTCTCGTGGTGCTTCAGATGTCTGGAGCCTATGACGCACTAAACACTATCGTCCCGTTTAACGATCCATTGTATGTGGATTATCGTCCCGTGTTGAAAGTGGAGCCCGAAGAGGTTCTACGAATAAACGATGATGTCGGATTCAACCCAGCGATGGCACCTGTCAAAGAGTTGTATGATCAAGGTAAAGTTGCTGTAATCCAAGGGATAGGATATCCAAAACCGATTAGATCGCATTTTAGGTCTATGGATATTTGGCATACAGCCGAGCCTGAGAAAATGGTAACAGACGGGTGGTTGGGACGTGCAATACGCGAATTGGACCCACAAAGAAAGAATGTTCTTACAGGTGTAAATTTTGGTAGAGGGCTTCCGCGTGCCTTAGCCGCTCCAGGAGTGTCTGTGGCTTCGGTGGGAAATCTAGAAACATATGGTGTTCTTACAGGGATAGAAGGTGATGATCAGAAATCTGAAGCTCTAGATATGTTTGCGAGAATGTATTCTCCTATGATTGGCACTGGTCCCGCTAATGATTATCTCTCTCAAACGGGACTGGATGCACTAAGGGGAGCTGATATTCTCAGAACTGCGCCCGAGAACTATAGGTCTACTGTTGAGTATAATGGCGACTCTTTCTCCCAATGGTTGAAGAACATTGCTCAAGTTCATCTAGCAAAGTTTGGAACCCGGGTGCTTTATACAGGCCTAAATCCTGGTGCTTTTGACACCCACGCCAACCAGGCCACTGCATTTCCTAAACTTTGGGCCGAGGTATCCAATGCTGTGAGTGATTTTTACCTGGATTTGAAAGAACATGGTTCTAGTGAAGAAGTAGTGATACTGATGTTCACGGAATTTGGTCGCAGAGTGCAAGAGAATGGATCTGGTACGGACCATGGTGCCGGCGGTGTGGCTTTTGTAATTGGAGATGCAGTAAAGGGGGGTCTCTATGGAGAATATCCTTCGCTCGAAGCTAATAAATTGGATGAAGGTGATCTTCAATGGAACAATGACTTCAGAGAGACTTACGCCACATTATTAGAGAGATGGTTGGGAATGGACTCAGGCCCAATTTTGGGAGGGTCATTCGAGCAATTCGATTTTATCAAGAATTAAATTAAGGATTTCTATCTTGTCTGATATCTCGGGGATCAGGCGAACCAAAAATGTAGGTGGAGTATATGGTCGCACAAGTAGCACCCGTTACGTTTCAATATAGTCATACTATTGGGCGGCAAGAATCTCGTGGTGGAGATGGGTTCTTTAACCCGGTCGCTATAGCTCGTGGGTCTGGGGATCTCATGTATGTGTTAAGCCGGGGCACTGAAACTCCCGCCTTCACACCATGTAAGAGGGTGACTATTTGTACGGTGGATGAAGAGTTGATTGGGCAATTCGGCCAGAAAGTCCCGCCTGAACAAGCTGGACCATCTGCTCCAGATGGTAGCTTTATGTGGCCGACATCTGTTGCTCTTGACAGCGAAGGAAACGCGTACGTAGCCGATGAGTGGCTTAACCGTATCTCTATGTTTACTAAAGATGGAATTTGGATAGGGAAGTGGGGAATAGTTGGTGATGGGGATGGTGAATTTAACCGTCCTTCTGGGCTCCATTTTGATAAATCGGATAATCTCTATTTAGTAGACAGCTTAAATCACCGAGTCCAAGTATTTTCAAAACATGGTGAGTTTCTGAATAGCTGGGGTAAGAAAGGCAATAAAGAAGGTGAATTTAACCTTCCATGGGGAATAGAAATTGACAGTCACGGAGACGTATATGTTGCAGATTGGCGTAATGACCGAATCCAAAAATTCGCTTCGGACGGAACTTTTATAATGAAGTTTGGCACGTCTGGTGACGGTGATGGTGAATTCAACAGGCCAACTGGGGTTGCCGTAGATAAGGATGGGCTAATTTATGTAACCGACTTCCGGAACGATAGACTTCAAGTGTTTGAGTCTGACGGCTGCTTTGTTTCTAAATTGGCGGGTGAGGCAACTTTATCCAAATGGGCTAGAGAACGCGTGGAATTGGATCCTATAATTTCAAAAGGACGGGAGATTGCTCAGGATCTTGAAATGCAAGAAAAACCGTTTCGAGGTCCTATAGCTGTGGATGTTGATGAAAATGACCGCGTATTCGTAGTTGAATGTTCCCGTCATCGAGTGCAGGTTTTCCGTAAGCAATCGCCTATCTTCTACGGTGGTCTGCTGTAACCGATCCTGTACGTCGTTCATATAGCGGTGTGCTTAGGCTAAGTAATCTGGCGCGGACCTCGACATATTAATCAAACCTCCTGCGCATATAGACCATCGTCCTACACTAACTTAAGACTCCATCATCTGTTAGTTTCAGCACGTCAGCCTCCGACATTCCCAATATATCGCGGCAAATTTGCATGGTATGCTCTCCTAACAGTGGTGCTGGGCGATAGTTTGGCGGGCTCTCTGGCAAAGTAAAAGCATGACCGTCGTAAGCGTGACGGCCTATCTCAGGGTGGTTTTGAAAGACGTAATGCTCTCTGAATGTAAGTTGTGGGTCAGCGAAAAGATCTTCACAATTTTGCACTACACCAGCCGGAATTCCGGCACTCTGGCATAGATGCATTAAATCTGAGGCATCCATATGCTGAGTGCAAGAAGAAATTTCGACGTCTAAGGCCATTTCATTTCTTTTGCGAAGTTCCATATTGTAGAAACGAGGATCTGTTGCTAAGTTTTGGCGGGTTAGGACATGGCATAACTGACGCCACTCTTCCTCATTCCTGCACGCAATAGCACACCAACGATCGATTCCTTTGCAACGATAAGCGCTATGTGGAGCAAAAATCGGGTGTAGATTACCAGTCCGGTTTTGAATCCTCCCGTTCGCAGCAAAGTCTATTAGAGCTGTTGCCATGAACCCCAAGGATCCTTCCAGCTGTGACATGTCTAGGTGCTGTCCGATTCCAGTTCTCCGTCTATAGTCAAGTGCTGCTGTAATGGCTGCTATAGCAAGTTGTGGCAGAAGAAAATCCGTATATGCACCATAAGGGCTGGTCGGAGCTCTATCCGGCCAGCCGGTCATATGAGTGTGCCCAGAAAGGGCGGTCAAAACTGGACCGAACCCTGGGTGAGAAGAGAATGGACCTCCCCTGCCTTGCATGGAAGCACTGAACATGACCACACTTGGATTCAAAGATTGGATGTCTTCGTATCCTAATCCCCATCGTTCCATTACGCCGGGGGTGTAGTTTTCTGTTATAACGTCCGCCCAAGTTGCAAGCTGAACGGCTAATTCTCGCCCTCGCGATTCCATCATATTCAAGGACAGACTTAGTTTGCCGCTGTTATAGTTGGCATAATATGCGCTTCTATTGATTCCAGGCATACCTTGCCCATACGGTGTAGCCTGTCTTAATACGTCTGGTCGGTGGACGGATTCTACACGCACGACTGTTGCCCCAAAGTCAGAAAAATATCTAGTCGTCATGGGTCCTATCGCTACCCAACAGAAATCCAAAACTTTTAAACCTTGGAAAGCTTGAGAGGGGCTTGGCGTTCCTTCCGGTGTGACTTCCATTATCTTCAGATAACCTTGGCTACTTTTAGTCGTTCAATATCCTCGATCTCCAATTTTAACTCGTCTTCGAATATAGCTTGGTTGTGTTCGCCCAGTTTTGGCGCGCGGTGAGGTCGTTTCATCAAGCCCTGACTGGACTTCAAAAATGGGCCTAGCATCGTAAAAGTTTCGCCGTTTTTACCGTGATTCGGGCCCTCAACATCGTGAAAGAAGTCGCGGGCTTCTAGTTGTGGGTACTGATACAAGTCTTTGGGATCGTTCACCGGGAATAGTATGATCCTACGGTCTATCGCTCCTTGACCCAGTTCGGCTTTTGTTTTGGTGAGAAAAAAACTTTCTAATGGAGGCACCATTTGCTCGACTAGTTCGGGTTCAAGTTGTCCAAAACCTCGTTCACTCCAGTTGGTATCTCTCAACACATCATTGCCCATGCCTTCTTCTTCCATCCAGGTACACAGGTTACCCATGCTCCGCCCGCCAGTCTGTCCTCCGGGTTGTATAAAGTTGACGTAGCCGTCTTTGCATTCCCAGTTAATACGGATTCTAGTTCGGCCTACTGGGCGGAATGGGCCTTGACGTTCAAGATTAATCTTATCTATGTCCCAAAACATAGGGGCATGGGACAATGTCCTTGCTACGGCTTGTTGACAAGATACGTCAGACCATTGGCCGGTTCCTGTTTGCATTCTATGGTGGTGGGCTATCATTGCAGCTGCAGCCCCTGTTGAGGCTCCGACTGACCAAAACTGAGGCTCTGACACTCGTACTGGTGGACGGTCCCTATCACCGCTCAGATACATCATTCCGCTAAGAGCCATTCCTATTAAATCTGTAGATTGATATTGTCGATATGGACCGTCTTGGCCAAACGCCGTGATTGATATCATAATCAATCCTGGATTACAGCGTTTCAAAGACTCATAACCCAAGCCAAGATTTTTCATGTATCCTGGACGAAACGACTCTACAACAAAGTGACAATTGTCCGCTAACTTGAGGAACAAATCTCTACCTGCCGACTCCTCCAAATTTAGAGTCACACTTTTTTTGCCGCTTGAGTAAAATGCCCAGGGTATCCCGTGTTCCATGTCAGGCTCGTCACGGAAAAATGGACCAATTCGTCGTAAAGGATCTCCCCAAGGTGGTTCGATTTTGATAACATCAGCTCCCAGATCGGCAAGGAGCTTGCCACAGTATGCCCCCCGCCCATCAGCAAGATCTAATACTCTATAAGGCGCTAACAATTGGATAACCTTTCAGCGAGAAGTTTGTCCCCGATTTTATGTTTCACACCAGATTATCTCTATGGCTAAGGTTTACTCAACACCTGAAACTTAACTGAAATTGAATGCGGTTCTTACAGTTTAGGCAGACTGTATGGTCGTTCGATATTATCTTGTCATGACGACAATATATCACCTAACCGACGTTTATGAAGGACAGGATCACCTAGGTAATCGTACAGGGTTCGGGACATTTTGGTGTGGAGTGTGAGCCCGTACTCCCGCATCACTCCCATACCAGCATGCACTTCATGAGCGGAGTTACACACCTGATAATATGCCTCACTCGCCACAGCTTTTGCCATATGAATGCTTGAAGAATAAGGTGTGCCTGAGTCCATCTTCCACAAAGCTTCATTTGTGGTCCATTTTGCTGCATCCAGATGGTTAATCATATCTATGATGTGGTCTTGGACACGTTGGAACCGCCCGATAGGGACTCCAAATTGCACCCTAGTGTTACTGTATTCTAACGTAGCTTCAAATACCTGCTCGCAAGCACCAACTTTGTAGGCGCATAGTATAGGTATAGCTTTTTTAATAGCTTTGTCTAAGGATTTCCAACTATCATTATTTTGATTACCCAATAGGGACTCCGATTTTACTTGGACTTCCCTCAAAACCATTTCCGAGGCTCCGGCGATAAAACCCGGCATCTTTGTGATAGATACACCGTTTAATGCTATATCTATCATGAACATGCCTACTGAACTGTCATCTAATACAGCAGCACATAACACGTGTGAGGTGCCGTCGAGATCTAGTGCGAATAACTTGGTTCCGTCTAGTTCATACCCGTCTTGAGTTTTCTGTGCTCGACATTTTATTAGTTTTGGATCCCATCCGTAGTGAGGTTCTGTGATTGCGATACCTAGAATGATTTCCCCTGAAGCCACCTTAGGTAGGAGCCCCTCAAGTTGGTCCGCGCTTCCCGTTTCTAGGATTGTTAAAACTCCCAATATGGCTGATCCGAAAAATAGCCCGGGTACAGGGCCTCTCCCTAATTCTTGTGCAACGACTGCTGCATCCGAAAATGAGGCCCCTGCTCCGCCATAGTGTTCTGGGATTAACATCCCCGCCCATCCTGATTGTTGTATTCTGTTCCAACCTTCTGACGCGAAACTTGTATCAGATGAGTCTAGTTCAATAAGTGATTCTTTTGTGAATTCACGTTCGACTAATTCTCGAGTTGCCGTCTTCAACATTTCCTGTGATTCAGTTAGGGAAAGATCCATTTTATTTTATCTCAGTACTCCAGCTTTCTCTTTAGTGGTACGTCCGATGCCCAATCTGCGGGCCATAATTACTTTTTGGATTTCTACGGTGCCCCCAGGATGTTGAGCGACGATTGAGCCACGTTGTTGTGTTTCAATATGGCCTTCGTCGAGAGCCCAAACACTGTCTTTGATAAGCGCCTGCGGCCCAAACATTTTTTGTACTACCTTAGCCGTACGTAACGCAGATCGTTTGGTATGGAGGTAGGACTGTGGTCCTTCGTAGGTTAACGTCCGGTTTGTAGCTCTTATCCAGAAGTTCCTTAAGTTTAATAGTCTACCGACCTGAGTATCTATATAGAGATCTGCCAGAAAATCTTTGATTTCAGAATCATTTTTTGTTCGCCCACCGCTTCGTATTTGAGATTCACAAAGTCGAAATATTCGATCTAGGAATTCTTGCCCTGCATTTGAAGATTGCAGAAGACCGTGTTCTAACTCGAGATGTGTTCCGGCCACTTTCCATCCGTTATTTTCACCACCAACCAAATTAAAAGCCGGGAGTCTAACATTATCTAGATAGACTGTTTGTTTAGCCCCGCTGGCTGCACCACGTTCGCCTCCTGCAAATAATATGTCCATTTCAGATATTGTGATGCCAGGTAGATCCATCGGAACCATAAACCAGCTTAAATTCTCGTGTCGATTTCCTTGAGGATCAGTATTAACTATCATCCAGGAGTAGTCAGCGCCATGAGTACTTCCGACGAAAATCTTCTGCCCGTTTATGATATAACTATCGCCATCTTTTATAGCTGTGCTTCGTACTCCAGCAAGATCCGAACCTGCTTCAGGTTCAGTCAACAGCTGCCATGTTCGTATTTGGCCTTTTAGTATTTTGGGTAAAAAGTATTGCTTTTGATCTTCACTTCCCCACACTAGGATAGAAGCTGCGCCTAGTTTTCCACCAGAATCGTAGTATGGTGGAAGTGTGAGGCCATATTGTTCCATTTCCATGTCCAGAATCAGTGCTTCTTCAGATGAGAATCCTCCACCTCCATACTCTTTAGGGAATGTTGGGTACAACCAACCGATTTCCCCGAGTTTTCGGCCAAGCTCTCGTTGTTTTTGGTATCCGGTAGCGGTCAGTTGGCCTGGATCAGCAGGAGTTTCCATTTCGGCGGGAACATTTTCTTGCAGCCACTCTTGTATTGTCTGACGGAATGTTTCTTGTTCGGCGGTGAAAGTCAACTCAAAATCCATTAGTTTTATCTCCCCTGGAAGTTAGGTTTCCGTTTTTCTAGGAACGCCTGAACTGCCTCTCTGTGATCTTCTGATCCTTGGACTTTTTCTTGGGCTACTCGTGCCAAGTTCAAGCTGTCCGATAAGTTCATGTCCATGGATTTTTGGACCAAGTATTTGATCAGAGACATAGAATAGGTGGCCCCTTGTGCAATTCGTGTTGCTAATGCCATGGCCTCTGTCATCAACTCGTTCTGTGGATAGACCTTACTGACGAGACCTAAACGAAATGCCTCGTTTCCATCTATAACATCTCCTGTGTATTGGAGCAGAAAAGTTTGACTTAATCCAATCAACCTCGGAAGTTGCCAACAACTGCCATCTCCGGGAACAAGACCCATTTTAACAAAGGCCTCAGAGAACAGCGCTTGCTCTGAGGCTATCCGAATGTCACACGCTAAAGCTAAACCCATCCCTACTCCTATTGCGTGTCCATTCACTGCTGCAATAGAAGGTTTTTGCAAATCATGAATTCTCAACGGCATTAGAGGTGGTGAATTAGGCTCGGCCGTCCGCCGGTTTTCTAACCCTGCCTCCATCTCACCCCAAGGAAGTCCGATCACGCTGTGTGTCATTCGGGATTCCGATTTGTCCTCGATCTCTTCACGAAATCTACGTATGTTAGCTCCGGAACAGAACGATGGATTTTCGCCGGTGAGTAGTAATACTCTATCTTCCGGAGTTTCTTCAAAACGATCTAATTCTTCGTATAATTCAGCTACCATTTCTGGTCCGAGAGCATTACGAGTCTTCAGGTCCACCATTGTTAGCTTTAAAACACCATCTTTACGTTCTGTTTTTATGAAATTGTTGGACATCTGAGCTCCTGACTAATTTGCTGATCAACGGAATCATAATATAGTCCAACCAGACATTTGTAACAACTTTGGATGACAGTGACAAACTTAGAATTGGACCAGATAATTTCCCACAAAGAAAGTTGCATTCGGGTTCGGTGTTCTTGACTGCACCATCCGTCGGATGCTAAAACCTGAAATGTCAAAATGCGAAACAATCTAAATTCTAAATCTGTTAAGCGGGGATATCATGGAATATTCGTTAATTTCCGGCGACTCTCACATAGATCTAACGTGGATGCCAGGTGATCTTTTTGTTGAAAACGCTCCAGACAGATATCGAGATTTGGTGCCGCGTGTAGTAGAAAAAGAAGATGGACCTCATTGGATAGCTAATAACATTGATATTGGGGTTTACGGAGGGTTGGGGTTCGGATTCCGGAAACCGCAGCGTGGTGAGTATAAACGAATTGATAAGATGATGGATGCTGGGTTTTATGAAGAAGGGCCTCATCCTACAACTAGTGCTTTGCGTCTCCGCGACATGGATCTTGATGGGATAGATGGAGAGGTTATTTATGGCATCCTAGGTGTTGGGAGGTGGGTCAAAGATCTGGAGTTAACGAGTGTAATTTATCAAGTCTACAATTCGTGGGTTTCTGGATTTATACAAGAGCACCCAGGAAGATGGGCGGCTTTGGCATGCATTCCGAATCATGATCCGATAGCTGCAGCGGCTGAGTTGCGACGTGCTGCTACGATTGGACTAAAAGGCGCAGATTTCGCCGTTGCTACAGCTGTGAAGCCATTATGGCATGGGGATTGGGATGTTTTATGGCAGGCAGCTGCCGAATGTGATATGCCGATTTCGTTCCATTCTACTGGCATGAATACTCGTAGCGCTGATGATATGGAGACCCAAAATGAATATGATCTACAGTGGCGGCTTACTTGGATTAGCTTATTGCAGATAGCAGGAGCGGAATATCTGGCCAGCGTAATATTTTCTGGAGCCTGTGAACGGTTTCCAGACTTTAAATTTGTTTTAGGTGAGTGTGGCGTTACGTGGTTGCCACATATTCTTAATAGGATGAACGATGAGCATGCGGAACGGGCGCCCGTAATCGGAGTTCCCAACAATCCGAGCGACTACTGGTTTCGACAAGGGTACACCACCTATCAAACCGAGCACGGCTTGGCAGACTTCGTTCCTATGGTCGGAGAGGATCATATAATTTGGGGCTCAGATTATCCTCATCCAGATGGAATATGGCCGGACTCGAAAGAAACGATATCTAAGGATCTAGAGGGGCTTTCGGAAACATCCCGTCTTAAACTTACTCGTGATAACGCGGGCTACCTTTATGGGTTTTTGTAGTTGTAAGGACGGGCTTAGATTTATTTAAGAGTCAATATCTAAGCACGATAACACCCCATGCGGCTAGAGTCTCAGCTATGCTTGGTACGGACGCCTTTGTATGAGTATCCGGCATTGCAATCAAGCGCCGTAAAAGAGTTTCGTTGCGAGCTCGACATCAGAGTTTGATTGCGGCTTGGTTTTTACGAAGTGTGCGAGAGGAAGAGCCCATGTTTTACGCTTCTTTCAATGCCGGTATGACCTCTTTGCCCATCAACTCAATATGGCGTTTTGTTGACTCATGTGACATCCGGCCTGCCTGGGATTCAAGCATTAACGTCCCTATCCCCAGTTCATCACGAATATGCCTTAATTTTCTTATTACAGTCTCCGGGCTACCGGTTACCAGATGGTAGCTATCTTGGAGTTCTTCGTAACTTAGTTGTGACAATGGCTTAGGGCGTATTCTGTCAGCCATTTGCGCGCCACGACGACTTACATACCCTGGGGGAGCAAAATATTCTTTCGGTCCCTCGATCGGTCGTCGCATCCTCCACAAAAAATGCTTTCCCTCTTCGTATGCTTTCTCGTCTGTATCATTGACGTGACAACAAATCATAAAAGCGAATTTATCCGAACCTGGTTCCCAACCATCCTCAGCAGCTGTTTCCCTGTAGATGTTGAACAGGTCTTTAGCCACATTTAAAGGGGTTAGGAAAGCTGCGTATGTGTAACGTCTGCGTGCGGCCCATTGGACCGATTCCGGGCTTCCAGTTCCGGGTGTCCATATAGGCGGATGTGGCTGTTGTACAGGCAATACCCACGGGTTGACCACTCGGAAATGGAAGTATTTCCCTTCCCAGCGAAACGGTCCTGGTGTAGTCCAGGTTTTTACCATCAAATCGTGTGCTTCCTCAAATCGTTCACGGTTGTGGACAGGATTTGTGTTGTTTGCCCATGATTCAACCCCTAGACCACGGACCACACCTGAGATGATTCTACCCCCAGAAATAACGTCGAGCATGGCGACTTCTTCTGCGATCCGCGTTGGGTTGTCGGATGTGGGTAGCAAGTTTCCCAAGAGCAAAATTGGCACACGATTAGTGATCCGGGCTAGTATGCCTCCGGTTATATTTACCTCTACGTCCATGCACGATGGAGTGTTGTGATGCTCGTTGATCATCAACCCATCCCATCCCATCTCTTCGGCATACTGGTACTCGTCCAGATATCTTTGAAATAAATAGTGGGCTTTATTGGGATCGAAGTAAGTGTTCGGGAAGGTCAGCCGCATAGATGGATAGTTGTCGGCTTCATTTTCATCAAACTCTGCATATGGCATTTCCGTAAAATAATATACATCCATGACGTTCGCTCTTCCTTTGTGATTTTGTGATACAGGTTAAGACTTACTTTAAGAACTCGGTGGCGGTTTGCAAGAAGATATCTCGTTTCTCAATATGAGGCCAGTGGCCGCACCCGTCGATGACTTTAAGAGTCGAATTCGGTAATACCTTGTGATATTGTGCGGCGCACTTTACGGGCACAATGGCATCTTCTTTACCCCAGACTATCAGGCTAGGCGTGTTTACTCGAGCTAATAACCCTGGAAGCCGGGGATCGTGCATATATGGCTTCCAGCACAATCTGACCGCTGTCTCACGGTTGATCTCGGACACTAGTCTGTCTTCGGGACTCGGAGTTCCACCGAGTAGTTGATCCCATTCCGGAGCTTGACTGGGGTCATAGAATAATAATTCGTTTACTTCCTCGGGAGTGATGAGAAATATATCTTCTATCTGCCCTTCTGACGGTTTGATGCCAGCAGCACCTACCAATATCAGCCGTTCTAAGACTTGAGGGCACATGATGGCCATCTCTGCTGCAATCCATCCGCCCATGGATACTCCCATGAGACGGATTCTTTCGAGACCCATCTCTTGGAGAAACCACAAGTAAAAACAGGCCATGTCTGGGATCGTTTCTAGCCAATCTGGACGTTCAGATTCGTGATAGCCGGGATGTGATGGCGCATATACGGTGTATTCTTCTGCCAATTTTTGTGCATAGTGAAGCCAGCCCGGGTTTCCACCAGCTCCATGGAGTATGACCAGCGGATCTCCGCTACCACCTTTCAGAAAGTCAATCTTTGCTCCCCCAACGGATATTTGTTCTTTACTCGGCTTTGATGCCATGCCTCTACTCCATTCGATTTCGTTTTAAGGTTTCTGAAATGTCCGCTGTGATCGTATTGCACAATCTCTCGAGATGGCGGCTCATATTATTGTTAACAGAGATCTCAATTCTATCCACGGTCAACTAAACGGTCAACGTCTCCCAATATTATAAGATATCTCAGCAAGGCACACCCACCGTGGCGTATTAACTTTCGATTGTGTAATTCAGAAAATAAAATGGCCATATAACGAGCTGGAAGGACTACTGGCGTAGCGTTCTCCTATAGCTATGATCATACAAACATGGGATTTTAAATAGCGCAATGCTAAATATTGAATGATTTTTGGAAGAATGCCGCAATTGGGGTTGATGCTTTTTCTCTAAGGTCATAAGTGGCGTGCCCGATTCCTTTGAATGTTTCAAATGAGTAATTAGCACCACAGGACTTTAACACTTCGGACAATGCTATCGGGTTTTCCTCGTACAACATGTTTTCATCAATATCGCCGTGTACGAACATAACTTCCGGGAAAAGAGAAGCAGCTTTATGCCCGTGTTGGGCAACTAAAAGACGGGTACGATTTAAAGGATCGTTATATTTTAAGGCTGCGATTGCGAGATCATTGGGTGTGTTTGCAGGGAGGCCATATGCTTCTAATAACGGGCTCTTGAATTTCCCGGCCGTAATTACACTCTCATAAGAAAGAGTTGCTTGTTGAGGCACAACAGCCTTTACTCGCCCTAACAATGGTCCTGTGACAGCATTCCACAGCGCAGCGCCACCAAGCCCTCCACCCATTAATCCGGTCTGGCTGGAACTCAGGCCGGGTTGGTATGTTAGGGCGTTAAAAAGAGCGCCATATGCTGCAACAGCATCAGGTCTACCCCAATGATTCCCTGTGCCGTGGGAACCGGCCACTGCTATCCCCTTGGTTAGCAAAGAATTTAAAAAGAACGTTTTAGACTCTTCGTCTAACCAATCTGCTTCGCCGTCCCTGACATAACCACCATTGCCGTGACATTGTATAACAAATGGAGTGGTTGATGATTGTGCATCATAGCCTTCAGGTGTACGAAGGTAGCACCATTCTTCTCCAGCCTTGAAGAACACCGTTTGTGCGCCATCAATTAGGTTTAGTGTATTAACTCCCATTGTTCCTCCGATCGTTATTACTTGTTGGGTACAGAAAGCCCCGGCAAAAATTGGGACATGAACTTTATAGGTATGACGTCAAAATATTGTAGCGAATATTTTTTAAAATTAATTTACTTATCATCTGAACTGAGTGTGAATATGTACCCCCGACATATTTTGGCTATATTCATACCTAACGTATACCATCACTCTTGCTAATAGGCAATTGGTCTTATAATCTGGCCACATTAACTCTTAATTCTCGGAGAGGTGATTTTCTATGGGCTATGATGTAATTGTCGTGGGGTCCGGCTCAGCTGGCGCTTCGCTGGCTACACGCCTTAGCGAAGATCCAAAACGATCTGTGCTTTTGTTAGAGGCTGGACGCGATTATCAAGACGTTGATAGTCTCCCTCCGGATGTTCGAAACGGCGACGACGTCATGCAAGCCATGGAGGGAGATAGTCTTTGGAGATTCACAGCGACTTCAAGCACTACCCAACGAGAGCCTATGTTTCTTCCACGGGGAAAGGTCATTGGTGGTTCAAGTTCAGTTAATGGCACTATTTTTATACGAGGTGTGCCCGAAGACTATGATAACTGGGCTGCCCAAGGGAATGATCAATGGTCGTTCATGAAAGTGTTGCCGTATTTCAACAAACTGGAAACCGATCTAGATTTCAGTGGTGACTTTCATGGTAAAGAGGGTCCGATCCCAGTACGACGATTTAGAGAGTCGGAATGGCGTCCTAGCATGTCCGCCTTCTACTACGCTGCACGAGGGCTGGGTTATCCTCATGAAGAAGATATGAATAACCCTGAGACAGCCGGGGTAGGTCCACGGCCTCTCAACAATACCGATGGCGTACGAATGAGTACTGCGATCACTTATCTCAACCCAATCAGACATCGTCTGAACCTTTCTATAAAAGCTAACGTTCTAGTCAAGAAAATCATATTTAGCGGAAATCGCGCAACCGGATTAGAAGTTGAAAGCGGTGAGGAAGTGTTTAAGGTGGAAGGTGATGAGATAGTGCTGAGCGCGGGGGCTATAGGGTCGCCACACCTGCTTCTCTTATCTGGAGTAGGTCCGGCACAAGATTTAGAACGTTGTGCCATACCGGTGAAATATGATCTCCCAGGTGTCGGAGAAAATCTTAGAGATCATCCATCTGTGATGGTATGGTACAAGTTAAAAGATGAGATTGACGACCCCCCGTCCCCTAGTCAAGTCGGTCTTCGTTGGACGGCTTCAGGATCAAATGATCGGAACGATCTTTTTCTAAGTCCATATCCAGGGATGACTTTAAATGGAGTTCGACACCTGATGCTTAGGGTTATCCTAGAACTTCCTGATGGATCTGGGCGTCTCAGTCTTGGGTCTTCCGATGTAAATGTACAACCCAACTTGGATTATCGTTATTTAGACCATCAGCGCGATCTGGATAGAATGCGTGAGGGAGCCAAACTAGCTTTGCGGATCGGCTCCGAACCTTCTCTTCAAGCTGTTGTAGATAAGCGAACACTGCCAATTGATGACGACATCCGCTCTGACGATGCCCTAGACCGTTGGATGCGTGCTACGGCTACTACATGCCATCATTCGTCTGGGACTTGTAAAATGGGTCCTTCTTCAGATCCCTTGGCTGTGGTAGATCAATATTGTCGGGTTCACTCGATAGATGGTCTCAGAGTGGTGGATGCTTCAATCATGCCAAACGTTATACGAGCTAATACAAACGCGACCAGCATCATGATTGGGGAACGAGCCGCAGAGTGGATTTGACCATTAGGTTTGACTAATTGCTTTAATGGCAATCGATTGCAATCCCGTTGACAATGATGCTGCGCAGATTTAGCATGAGCCGTCTATTACTTATGTGAGGGGACTCGTATGTCTACAAATCTCGGGAGCGGATCTTTGACCTATACGGTAGTAGATGGATGGGCCAAGCTTCCAGAAGGCTGGTCGTTCAAAGAGTGTGGTGGGGTTGCTGTAGATAGCAAGGATCGTGTGTATGTTTTTTGTCGTGGTGAGCATCCTGTAATTGTATTTGATAGGAACGGTAACTTCTTGCAGTCTTGGGGGGAGGGTTTATTCACTAACGCCCATGCGATTACAGTGGGGCCTGATGACGCGGTTTACTGCACTGACAACGGTGATCACACCGTACGTAAATTAACGTCCGATGGAGAGTTATTGATGACCTTGGGTTCGGCAAATCAGCCCTCGGATAGGTGGAGCGGAGAGCCATTTAATTTGGTGACCGACGTGGCTATATCTAGGAAAACTGGAGATCTCTTCATCTCAGATGGGTACGGAAATTCGCGTGTACATAGGTATAGTTCAGACGGTGAGCACATTACATCATGGGGCTCCTCTGGCATTGATCCCTCGCAATTTGTTATACCCCATAACATAGCAATAGACAATGACGAATATCTTTACGTAGCCGACCGGGAATGCCACAGGGTTCAAGTGTTTGATACAAATGGTAAACTCCAAGCAATCTGGAATAATATCTGGAAGGCCTGTGGGCTGAGGGTGGGCCAAGATGGTAACGTTTATATAGGAGAACTCATGGGAGAAGCTTATTATGCCGACGCGCCGGATGTTGGGCATAGAGTTAGCATTTACAGCCCTTCTGGTGAGATGCTCTCGCGACTTGGCGATTCCCATATTGGTGAAAAGTCGGGTCAATTCATCGCCCCACATGGTATCGCGGTGGATTCGCACGGAGATATCTACGTCGCAGAAGTCACATGGGTCATGTGGGGTTCTCGTCAGGATCCACCTCGAGAATATAGGAGCCTTCAAAAATTATCTCGCAATCAATGATTCTTAAGAAAATTGATTGTACAAAGGGAAGGTTTTGTGGGTTCGGCGATCAAATGAATATCGGTACTGGGTAGTAACTCTGGTTGGAGGTTTTTACGATGTCTGATACACCAACTCTCTATATAGTCCGAGGGGACGTTGACGACGATGCCAAAGAAAAGATTGTTGAATGGAGCAACACTTGGCATATGCCTGACCTTTTGGAGGCTGGCTTCTACTCCGCTACTAGATATCGATGTGTAGAGGGTAGTCCGGAATACCTCCACGTTTATGAAATCTCGAGCCCAGATTTCTTCGACACCGAGTCTTATCGGTATATCTGTCGTTGCGATCCACCGTGTGGAACCCTGAAATGTCAAAATAAAGAAGATCCAGCTAATCCATCAGGTATGCAAATAGTACGGCACTTCCACCGTGGAAGTAGAATGGTTTATGACACGTTATTCACTCACAATATCGCGGAATATAGGCTAGAATCTCCAGGTCGCAATGGTAATCCTGTCGGGTCTGTCCGCAGCAAAACAGTGTGGAATGTCCGACTCGACGTGGACCCTGCCGTAGAAAGTGAATTTTTAGAATGGTATGAGAAAGTTCACTTAGCCGAGGTCGGGGAGTTCCCCGGTTTTATTGCGGGTAGGCTGGTTCGGCGTGTAGAGAATTTTGCGACTGATGACCCTAAGTTTATGGTGCTTTGGGAAGTAGAGAACCTGGACGCTGTCAAAGACAGGCCATCTCTTGCCTCTCGTCAGATCGGCCCTGTCGAGCAACGGATTCGAGGCAGCATGCGTAATTGGCAGGAGGCGATCAGTGTGCGGATATGGCCTGATTCCACGGGTTAGAGGATTGTACTTCGAACAGGTGCGTACAACCTTTGGACAACATACCTCTATCATAAGGTAGTTGTCTAATGCGGGTTGAGTAACGGATGATTGGCGCATGATGATATGGCCATTGATGTTAGGGTTTGTCTGGAATAGAATCGCCATCGCCAGCTTACAGGAGGTTGCTTTTGATTCCACCCATGGAACCCAGCCAGACAACCGCTGATTCAACGGATAGGAAATTTGTTCTTGGAGCTTTATCACTAGGGCATGGAATCGTTCACTGGTTGGACCAAAGTTTTCCTGTCGTATTGCCCAGCATCACCGCCTCCTTAGGGCTGACTAATATTCAAGTTGGATCTATAGCCACTGTTAAACAGATCGGATTCGGTTTGGTCAACCTGCCTGGTGGTCTGGTGGTCGATCTGGCAAGGGGCCAATGGGGACTCATATTAATCGGATGTTTAGTCTCTGCTGCTCTATTGTATGCCTTGCTAGGTCTGTCGTTTAGCTTTGGCTTTATGGTAGTGATTGTTTTCTTGGCATCAATCCCTGGTGCTTTATGGCACTTGCCGGCATCAGCCGCTTTGTCTCAACGTTTTCCGGAGCGACGTGGATTCGCGATCTCGATTCATGGATTCGGAGCAAATATCGGTAACGCAGTTGGTCCTTTGGTTGCTGGTGCCCTGATTCTAGTTATTAATTGGCGCGGGATCTTTTTTATATATGCGGTGCCAACCCTTTTAGTAGGGTTGGTGATTTGGGCATACCTTAGGAACATAGGCCAGGAAAGCGTATCGCGAAGAAACGTCAGTATGGGCCAACAGATTGTAGAATCTAAATCTCTGCTTCAAAATCGCCTAGTCATGGTGCTTGTTGCTGTTGCTGTGCTTAGAGGTATGGCTTTGAATTCCATGTTTATATGGACGCCCTTTTACTTAACTGATGAGTTGGGCATGAGCAGCTTCTGGATGGGGTTTCACATGGCACTAGCTACCGGGACAGGGATTATTTCTACGCCTATTTTAGGAAGTCTCAGCGACCGATACAATCGAAAATCAGTCCTCGTTCCAGGGCTTGCGTTGGGCGCTATACTTTCAGCTTTGGTTCTACCTGCCGGCAACTCTATATGGCTTACGGTTGTGATGGCGGGAATAGGTTTGTTTAGTTACGCACTCTTTCAAATTATTCAAGCGGCCGTGCTTGACTTGGCAAAGGAAGGGACAGAAGCAACCGCCACTGGCTTTTTGTTTGGAATAGGCAGCGTTGTCGGAGCGTTCTCGCCCATGTTGGCTGTGGTTATCATTAACAATTACGGTATAGGCAACGTGTTTTATTATCAGGCGGGTCTTTCAGCTTTAGCCTTGTTGATTCTATTGCCCTTTAAACTCCCTTCTCCAGAACGCACAAATTCTAAGTCATGACACTAGACTGGTCATAGATCCAATTAGTTGGGGGATTGAAATGTTACCAGAACGTATCACGATCGGGAGTGTAGAGATACTGTCTCTGTCCGATACCACCACAACGAATGATGCTTGTATGTTCTTCCCGGAGAATTCTCCTGATGAAATCAAATCATATGGTGACTATGTTGATCCTGATTGTAACGTAAGGGAACCTGTGAACGTTGGAAGTTTCCTAATATTCTCCAAAGGTAAGAAGATATTGGTAGATGCAGGTCTTGGACCAGACCCGGTCGAGATTGTTGGTGGCGCCTTCGGTGACCTGACTGGAGATCTAAAAAGGCATGGTATATTACCTGAGGAAATAGACAAAGTTCTGATCACCCACATGCATTTTGATCATATAGGATGGTTGGCAGTTTCACGAAATGGCAAAGTTTCTAAAACGTTCGCAAACGCTGAATATATAATGCCTAAAGCAGACTATGAACTCTTGTTAAACCCAGAACAAGTTAAGTCGCCTCCTCCACCTAATCATTTCTCTCCAACTGCGGCAAAACTTTATGCCAGCGGTGCCTATATGGGGCGAAACATCAGCCAAATCGAAGAACTAGAATTAGTTTCTGGAGAATTTAACATAACTGATGAAGTCAAAACTCTTCCAACACCGGGACACACTCCTGGCCACCAAAGCCTCTTGATATCTTCCGGCGGCGAACGTGCTTTCGTATTAGGCGATGTTGCTCATTTGCCAATGCAGTTGGAAGTCTCAGATTGGATAGTCGTTGCTGACGTTCAACCGGAACTTGGCAGCAAAACTCGCAAGCGCATTTTGGAATGGTTAGAGTCTGAGGGGCTAATCGTCGCTGCAGGTCACTTCCCGTCTCCAGGGTTCGGTAGAGTAATCAAAGTAGGAGGCCGGCGCTACTGGGAACCTCTTTGACCTACCATGAGTTCTGCTAAAGTCTTAAGGTCTGGCACCTCTAGATCTGGATGAGTATCTATGATTGGTGTGCTCGTTGCTCCGCTTCGATTTACCCATACGCAACTCATTTCCAGGTCGTTGGCGACTTGGATGTCATGATATAGGCTTTGGGCGATGTGCAAGTGTCTTTCCAAAGGAAGACCGGTCATTTCAAATAGCTTCTCGAAGTGTTGCCGAGATGGCTTATATGACCCGACCATGTCAGCTGATATCACCCAAGTGAATTTACTTTGTAGTGTCGCGGCGGTATCCATAAAAAGGTCGGAGTCTATGTTGGAAATTATTGAAAGCTGGTACAAAGAACCTAGTTGTTGCAGTGCGCTGATTGTATCCGGAAAAACTGGCCAACTTTTTAACGAGCTACAAAGTGTATCGATATCTTCGTACTTTAGATCAACATTGAACTCCTCGGAGAATCCTCTCATCACTTGGCGTAGTACGGATCTATAATTAATGAAAGGTGTCTGATCTTCTGCAGACCTTTCTAAACGACCGTATAATTTTAATATGTCGTGACTTTCTAAGTCTTTGTCATGCTTAAGTAACCAAGGTGATAGCGCGTCAACAATACCTTTTTCCCAGTCAATCAAAGTTCCATAACAGTCGAAGCTTAAAACTTTGAATTGCTTAAAGTCTATCGTGACAGGCTTCATTAATTAATTGGGATGGACTGACAAAATAATCCACTCGCTGAGGCTGCTAGAAAGCTTTCTATCGTGCCTAGTTGGCGATAGGAAATTCTACGATCCAAAGCTCCATCAGGTATGATCCTGTGTAGAGATTCACACCCCAGAATTGGAGAAATCCAAGCCTAGGGCGTTAGAGATCATGGTTAGAGGTAAGGTATGAGAAAGTTAAAACTTTCGGCGCCTTCGGGCACGTCGGAGAGCCCTCTGTGCTGCTTCTCGTTCCTTCTGGCTTTTGGAGCGGAAGAATCTACGCTTTTTCACTTCACGCAGGATCCCTGACCGTTGGACTCCGGAACGAAATCTATTGATTAAGCTCTCGGTCGTTTCTCCCTGCTGAAGAACTACATGCGTCATACCTTGTCCTCGTAATCAACTCGGCCGATCGCCGGGGATTGTCGTTGGTACAATATAACAAACACTTCTATTAGATGTATAGAGCGTCAACTTACACACATAATAAATTCATTGCGGTTATCAATTCTATATTGTGAAATGATGGTCATATAACAGGTTCCGAAATGGACAGATGCATCTCCCTTACTCGCTGAAAGTCGGAGTTTTATCTTTTAATACGTCCATCGCTCGTGCGGGGAACGGCAATTCAGCAGGATCCACTGGTATTTCGATGACAGACGGTGTGTTAGATTGGATGGCGTCCGTTAGAGCATCGCCTAGATCCTCAATCCGATCTATGAAATAACCTTTCCCCCCGAAAAGTTCCATAAGTTTGTCTAATCTTGGATTAGTGATGTCCGCTTCGACGTAGCGTTCCCCGTAAAAAAATTTCTGATATGCTTTTTCAGATGCCCAAGAATTATTGTTCATTACGATACTGACGACTGGGATTTTCCACCTTACGGCCGTCTCTATTTCTTGGACATTGTAGAGAAAACCACCGTCGCCGTTTATACTAATGACCGGACGGTTAGGTCGCGCCATTTTGACTCCTAATGCCATGGGGAAGCTCATCCCTATGCAGCCAAGATCTAACGGGCTAAATAGGCTATTCATAGAGTAATTGAGTCTGTCATAACCTATGCCAGATACTGCTCCTGCATCCAATGTGGTTAATGCGTCCGCTGGGTATATTTTCCGGAGCTCATGGTAAACATGTTGGGGTTTTAGTAAGGTTCCGGCCTGGGGGGCTTCTTTGTCTAATCGTTGGCGACGGGTTTCTCGTAGCCGGGCCGCGAAATTCAGCCGCTGCTCTGGACCTTCAGGTTTCCCCGTTCGAGATATAGCTTCTGTCAAAGACATTGTGACTATTCGCGCATCTCCGAGGATACCTACTTCTACTGGGAAGTTCCTTCCTAATTCCTTTTGATCGATCTCAATTTGGATGATCTTCGCATTGGACGGTATATATCTGTTGTCATAAAAAGTGGTGAAGTGTGAAAGTCTGGTCCCAATTGCTAGGATTACGTCTGAATTCTGTACTACTTCAGCGGCTTCAGGTGCTCCTGCTCTACCGAGACTCCCAACATACAATTGATGATCGTTGGGAACTGCATCGCATTGTGCGTAGGATGTAACTATAGGCGCGGAAATAAGCTCGGCTAATTTGCACACTTCTTCGTTTCCGCTGCTCCACTTAACTCCACCGCCTGCTATGATCACCGGTCGTATCGATTTTTTGATAATGTTCGCGGCCCGTTGGATAAGGGTCGGATCTCCGGGGATCAATTGAGGTGGCCTGTATTTCGCTGGAGTTGGAATGTCTACGTTCAGGTTCGTCTCATTTTGGATATCTCGAGGGATGTCCACAACAACTGGACCCATCTTTCCTGCAGTTGCCGTTCGAAAAGCTTGCCTTAATAAGTCAGGGATACGGCTCGCGTAAGGGACAAGCACGGATTCCTTGGTGACGGAACGAAATACACCGACATGATCTATTTCTTGAAAAGAGTCGCGCCCTATGTGTTCTTGGGAATTGCCACCGATTATAGTAACCATTGGTGCGTGTGTGACGTATCCCCCGGCAATACTTGTTACCATATTCGTCGCCCCTGGGCCGTTGGTCACCATGCATACTCCTGGCCTGCCGGAAGCAAGGGCGTAACCCAGAGCCATGAAACCAGCGCCTTGCTCGTGTCTAGTCCCTACGTATTTAATATCTTCGAGTCCGTACATTGGATCCATAATCTCCAAGAATGCGGATCCAACTACTCCAAAAATATATGCGACCCCTTCTGCTCTAAGGATCTCGACCACTGCTTGTCCCGCGGACATATTGGGCATAATGATGATCTCCTTGCCGAGGTTCGGCTCTCTGATGAAGCCCTGACGATCCTCTCACAATCTTACTAGTCCGTCCATGACTTGTGCGTCTTATACCAAGTCTATGGGTCTAGAAAAGCTGAGTTTTGAAGAATCATCGATTGTAAATCAAAGATGCTTCTCCAGGAGTCCGGCGCCGTAAGAATCTTGATTACGATATCCAACCCAATTAAAAGCCCTAAGGAAGCACATCCTTTTCATTTCAACATATAATATATTTGATTTGGTTTCCGCAATAAACTTTGGAGGATCGCATGAGACTCGACGGAAAAGTTGCCATTATCTCCGGAGCTACGCGGGGAATGGGTGAGGCCCAAGCCAAATTATTTGCTGCTGAGGGGTGTAAGGTCATAATCGGGGGTCGGTCGGAGCGTGATGGTAACAGAGTAGAATCTGAAATAAGAGCTGCCGGGGGCAACTGCATATTCGTTTCATTGGAAGTTACTAAGGCGTCGGATTGGCGCAACGCTATAGATAATGCAATTCGGCACTACGATAAACTGGACATCCTGGTCAACAACGCCGGGATTATAGATCGCACCTCACTTGAAGATACGACGGAAGAGGCTTGGGATAGTGTTATGAACGTTAACGCTACCGGCGTGTTCTTAGGTACCAAAATGGCGATCCCGGAAATGAGGAAAATAGGCGGAGGATCCATTGTTAATATTTCTTCGGTATCAGGTATTCTTGCTCTTGGGTTCCCCTCCTATAACGCTTCGAAAGGCGCTATCAGGATTTTTACCAAAAACATTGCGGTTGAATACGCTAAAGACAATATTCGTGTGAACTCAATACACCCTGGCGTGATCGACACATCTATGACTAATGTTGGTGGTCAAGCTGAAAAATCTGAGAATATTCAGGCTGTTCCTATGGGACGAATTGGAAGTCCTGAAGAAGTGGCATATGGAGCTCTCTTCTTAGCTTCTGATGAATCCTCTTATATGACGGGGGCCGAAATGGTAATAGACGGTGGGTTTATGGTGGTATAAAAATTCGAGAGTTGAGGTGAGCATTATGAGACTCGACGGAAAAGTTGCCATTATCTCCGGAGCTACGCGGGGAATGGGTGAGGCCCAAGCCAAATTATTTGCTGCTGAGGGGTGTAAGGTCATAATCGGGGGTCGGTCGGAGCGTGATGGTAACAGAGTAGAATCTGAAATAAGAGCTGCCGGGGGCAACTGCATATTCGTTTCATTGGAAGTTACTAAGGCGTCGGATTGGCGCAACGCTATAGATAATGCAATTCGGCACTACGATAAACTGGACATCCTGGTCAACAACGCCGGATTGATGATGCGACTCCCCTTAGAGGTTACCAGTGAGGATGTTTGGAAGAGAGTGATGGACGTTAATCTTAAGGGTGTTTTCTTGGGGACTAAACAGGTCATACCATATCTCAGAAGCAGTGGTGGTGGATCTATTGTTAACGTGTGTTCAATTTCCAGTATGATCGGTGCCGGATATCCTGCGTACAATGCTTCTAAAGGTGGGGTTCGAGCCTTCACTAGAAATACTGCTGTGAGTTATGCGCATGAAAACATTCGCGTTAATTGTGTTAATCCAGGAACCATTTTTACGCCAATGACCCCTTATGCAGATCCTGTTCTCAGGGCACAGGTCGAATCTACGATACCAATGGGTAGAGTTGGCGAATCTCAAGAGATCGCTAGCGCAGTGTTATTTTTAGCGTCGAGCGAATCCTCGTATATGACTGGATCCGAACTAGTGATAGATGGAGGTGTTATAGCCCAATGATTTCATTGGGTTGTTGCACGTGATTTTTTATGGGGGTCTATAGATGACAGCAGTTGACCGCTGGAATTATATGGTATCGGAGGAACATGCACAGACAGAACGTCTCAGAGACCCATCTCCTCCTACATCAGATCATTGGCATGGATTGGCAGATAATTTTCGTATGAACCCCGAAAGAATTGGAGATCCTGTAGTAGATGGCCTTCTGGCTAGACTTCAACCCAATCAGGTTGTTATAGATGTGGGTGCTGGTGCCGGACGGTTGACGTTTCCAATGGCTATCCAATGCTCTTATGTGATCGCGGTCGAACCTTCTAAAAGTATGTCATTGGCGTTATTAGATGAGGCGAATCGATATGGGATTGATAACGTAGAATTAATTCAAAATTCTTGGGAATCTACGAAAGTGGGTAAGGCAGATGTAGTACTTTGCGCTCATGTTCTATACACATGCGGCGACATAAAGTCCTTTGTACGTAAGCTGAACTCGCATGCAACTTCTGAAGTCTGGGTCATCCTTTTTAATGCGCCGCCTCAACGTAACTCCTATCCCCTTTGGGGTCCAGTTCATGGGGAAGAACGGCTTTGGTTACCTGCTTTGCCGCAGTTCGAGGAGATTCTTCGGGAACTTGGAATTCAATATGATGTTCGCGTGTTAGAGTCCCATCAACCTGGCAGTTTCGACAATCATGCCGATGCCTGGAGTCAATTACGTCGCAGGCTTTTCCTGAGCGAAGGGAGTGAGAAGGACTATAAACTAGGTAGAGTTCTGGCCGACGTATTAGTTGAAAAAAGCGGCCAGCTTCATTTACTGGACGCCATACCTTTAAAATCTGTCCTGGTTGTGTGGAGACCTAATAGGGCACTTATTTAACGTCTCCGCATTAGCGTAAGTAGATTTGTCAGACGAGCGTGGGCCCGGGCACTTTACTGGATGGACTGATGTCATAGGGTGATATTTATTATAATTAGCATACGTCTTCCGACTGAATGACGTGGAAGAATGTTGTGAAATTATTAGAGAAAGAATCTCAGGTGAAAGGACCATAAAATGAGGACTGTGCTGAAAAACGCTAATTTGATTGATGGTGTTTCGGATCAGCCACGAGAAGGCACAAATGTGATTGTTGACAATGGGAGAATAGTAGATGTGATGTCTGGTGATTCTGTTTCCGGAGAATTGGTAATTGATTGTCAGGGTGGATGGCTGCTCCCGGGGCTATGGGATGCACATGTTCATCTTTCTCCATTTTTTGATACACCCGATGACCCGATTGAACGAGCCGTACTCTACGGTCACAACGCTATGCTTGCCCTTAGTGAAGGAGGAATCACGGGCCTACGGGTGGTAGGAATAGATCAGTGGTTAGATGTTGTATGGAAAAAGGCATTTGCTTCTGGCAAGTACCTGGGTCCGAGAATTTTAGCCGGAGGGCATTTCCTAACCACTACTGCGGGACATGCTATAACCCATCCAGCCGCTAAGGAAGTTGACGGACCGGTCGAGTTTGCCCGTGCCATCCGAGAAGAAATCAAACATGGTGTCGATCACATAAAGCTTAATTTAACAGGTGGGATAATGGGTGCTGATTGGGACAGACATTGGCACAACTTTCTATTAGAAGAAGAAATGGATGAGGCATTTCGTATATCTCGACAGCGAGATATTAAAATTGTGGCACATGCGGCTAATCCTAAAGCTGTGAAAGATGCGGTCATGGCTGGAGCTCACTCGATCGAACACGGCTATATCATGGACGAGGAAGGAGTTCAAATGATGTCAGAACGAGGAACGTACTTCGTTCCTACTTTGTGTATTAGTCATCTTACTCCTAAACAAGCTACCAATAAATGGGAGCAAGAGTACTTGGAACTCGCTAAAATTCCTGATCGATTAGTTGGCCGAGCTGACGATGCGATGCCACAACATCGCGAATGGTTCCAAGCCGCCCTCAGATCCAACCTAAAGATGGCCATAGGCTCGGACATTGGGCCTTTAAAAGATGGGGCATTATTAGAAATGGGACTATGGGTAAGAGACGGTGCTACTCCGATGCAAGCAATTCACGCTGCTACACGGATTGCAGCAGAAGTTAGTGGTGTGGGCACTCAATTTGGTACAGTTGAGTTTGGCAAGATTGCAGATCTGATCGTCCTAGCTAAAAATCCGTTAGATGACATAAACAACATTAGATCGCTTCAAATGGTGTTCAAAGAAGGAGTTCTTGTTGTCGACAAACGGTGATTACATCTTTCCGCAAAAGGTCTCTAATGGAGCACAGGCTGATCATATTCTTGGTTAGAGAGTGGGAACCCGTGTAATAAAACCAAGAGTCTAGATAAAAAAGAACATAAGACCGCCGAGTGGTGCTCGTTCTAATTTAAAATGGTCGAAAAACAGCACTCTGTACAGGTGGTGGTCCATAGATGTGGTCGGCTGCAATTCAGATCTACGAACGACAGCTTCATCGACTTTGCGCCTAATCCCTCGACGGCCATATAATGGTAAGGAGCTTATCTGGGATCGGAGGATAGGAGTCAAATCCGTATCATCCCGAATCTGAAAACTGGAAATACCTCGCCCATGGCTCACAGAGTGACATTGATTTCTACAAAGGGAGATTTTTAGAAAATGGCCCTACCAGAAAGGCTGAAATTCGGTATTTTCCTGGCGCCATTTCACTGGAGTGGTGAAAACCCCACAATGTCTCTACAAAGGGACATGGAGTTGATACAGCTATTAGATACTTTGGATTTTGATGAGGCTTGGGTGGGCGAACATCATAGTGCTGGGTGGGAGACGATATCATCACCAGAACTATTTATAGCAGCGGTCTCAGAACGTACTAAAAATATAAGATTGGGCACCGGTGTCGTGAGCCTTCCGTATCATCACCCATTGATGGTTGCGAATAGGATGGTTCTGTTGGATCACATGACTAGAGGACGAGCTATGTTCGGTGTAGGGCCAGGTGCTTTGATTAGTGATGCCTATATGATGGGTATAAACCCAGTGGAACAACGCCGTCGCATGGACGAATCACTGGGAATCATAATGCGGCTTTTCACGGAAACTGAGCCAATAACTTACGATGGCGAATGGTTTACGCTAAAAGATGCTTCTCTTCACTTGAGGCCTTATACAAAACCACATATGCCAGTCGCAGTTGCTGCTGCGCAGTCCCCTTCGGGACTAGTGCTTGCTGGAAAGCATGGTACGGGTGTTCTTTCTATGAGCGTTGCTCGTGGAGATTCTCAAAAAGCTCCATTAAGAGAATTCTGGGATATTGCAGAGGAAACAGCAGCTGAACATGAGCAAACAGTTAGGAGGGACGAGTGGCGTCTTGTCTTACATGTGCACATCGCGGAGAATAGGACAGATGCGATAGAACAGGCCAGAGTTAGAGCCGGCCGTTACCAGCGTGAATATTTTGAGGAGACTCTAGGTAACGACTCCGGATTTCGAGGACATCGAGACGAAATCATCGACCATATGATGGAGACTGACCAATGGTGTGTTGGAGATCCTGATGATCTAATTAACACTATCCATAGGCTTGATGATCAAAGTGGTGGATTCGGTGGATTGATGATTCAAGCTACGGAATGGGGCACCCGCGATCAAGTGTTTAATAGTTACGAACTCATATCTCGCTATGTAATGCCGCATTTTCAAGGATCTTTGGTGGGGATACGCAATTCGCAAACCTGGTCAGCAGAACATAAAGAAGAACTTCAGAAATTGAGAAAATCGTCTATGGCTAGGGCAAAGAGCGATTATACAGATAAAAGTCGTTAGCCAAGTTTTTCATTCGGAGTACATTAAATTGACATTCAACGAAAACATCTGTCAACGGCTAAGCGTCGAATGGGATGTCATGGTTATAGCATTTACCGATATCCCAGATGAACGCGTTTTGGAACCCGGGGCATTTGGTGAGTGGTCTCTTCGTGATCTTATGGTCCATATCGCCGCATGGATTGAAGAAGGTGAAAACGCACTTCCAAGTATTGTTCAAGGTAAGCGACTTTCACGGTCTAAGCGACTAGGTGGTGGCATAGATGGGTTCAACGCAAGAGTGAAAGACAAATATCGATGCCTCTCACCTGCTAAAGCTAGGGCTTTTCTCGTGGTTGCATATCAACGATTATCCCGAAAGCTTTCCCAACTACCAACACTGGATTCTAAGTCTCAACGTCGACTAGTTACTCGGATACGGTCAGACACTTATGGGCACTGGCGTCAACATATAGCGGACGTGCGCGAATGGTCAGTCAAATCTACAGCCACACCGCCGTCTCATGAAACTACCGGTGCTTGATATCCCGTGATGGTTAAAAAGCCCATATTTCTGATGACTCGTCGTTGAGTTATTCAGGTGTTCAAGTATGGCTGTTCATGATTGATATGGAGAAGATTTCAGACAATGGCCCCCGAAATATCTAGGGCGAATCTTCGACTGGGCTCCGGGATTGGTTCTGGAATGGATCATATCCACGAAATCTTGGGGTGTACAGAATTTGAAATATATATCGCCCCTAACAAGCGAGTTAAAGGGTATGAGGCATTAAAGGACTTTTTAGAAGCACAAGGATGCGACGTGATTTACCCGGCTCAATCTCACCGACTCCCGGCACCTAGGTACCAGGCGTGCAAAATTACAAATGGGGGCAATGAGAATCCGGAAACAGCGTTGAGGCGTGCTCATAGGTGGGCTCATCAACGAAATTTTCTGCACAGTTTTTTTAAACCCAGGTTTCTATTTCTTAGGAAATAATTGTAGAAGAAAACTAGGATATATTCACAAGTACAGGTTTTGAAGACCCGGAGTAAATTGATAAAGGAGGCGAACAAATGCCAGGAAAATGGATTGAGATAAACGTCGATGGCGACGACATGGAAGGTTATCTTGCACAACCTGAGGAAGAAGGACGATACCCGGCCGTTTTGGTGATTCAGGAAGTGTGGGGTGTTAACTCGCATATTCAAAGTGTGACGGACCGTTTACCGGCTCGGGGATTTGTTGGATTGTCACCTGCCATGTTTCATAGACAAGGACGTATGTTGATGGGCCTTCACGAAGAAATGGATACCGCAATTCAACGGATGAGTGCATGCGTAGATGATGAAATCATTGCAGATGTTCAAGCCGCAGTGAATTATTTGAAATCTCTACCTTTCGTAGATCCTGACAGGATCGGAATCACTGGATTTTGTTTTGGGGGTAGGGTTACATATTTAGGTGCGTGTACCGTGCCTGACATCAAAGCTGCAGCAGTTTATTATGGCGGTCGGATTCTTCAGCCATTAGGTATAGATGGGCCGTCTCCTATAGAGCGTACGGCAGGGCTCAACGGCCCGGTTCTAGGATTGTTTGGCGAAGATGATGCTAACCCTTCCCCTGCGGATGTCGCCCAGATCGAATCTGAATTAAAAAAACACAGTAAAACATATTCGTTCCACGTGTATCCAGGAGCTGGGCACGGGTTTTTATGCGATGCACGGGGGAGTTACAGGAGAGATGCGGCTTTAGATGCGTGGGATAAAACGATTGCTTGGTTTGATGAGCATCTTAAAGGGTAATGATCATAAAATGACTACTAAAGAGCCCGCCGTCCAAGGCGGGCTCTTTTTATTAATTCGACGATTCATGAAAGTTGGCGGTGCCGGACAAGAGTTATTGACATTTGCCCAATGTACAATAGCCACGAATCTGCTAGGCGCTAGTGGTTAACTGATCAAAATCAGGAGTGGCGATGAAAATTGGACTCTTTGTTACTAATCAACAGCACCGAGATGCCAACATGATCGAAGCACTCGATCAACAGTATGCAATGGTTCATCACGCTAGAGACAATGGTTGGGATTCTATTTTCACTGGTCAACATTACCTGAATGAGGGCGACAATCAGCAATTGCAAATAGTACCGTTTCTGAGCCGGCTTCAAGCTGAAGCGGGAGATATGACTTTGGGGCTAGGTATTCTTCTCCTTAACTTACATAATCCTGTCTATGTGGCGGAGACTATTGCATCGCTTGATATCATTTGTCGCGGGAATTTCGTATTCGGCGTTGGTTTAGGATATCGTGAAGCAGAATTCGATGCATTTCGTGTCCCCCAAGGCCAACGTGTGGCTCGATTTGAAGAATGTTTAGAATTAGTAAAACGCCTTTGGATCGAAGATGAAGTTACTTACGAAAGCGAAATAACTAAATTATGGCGAGTGCATATGAACGTTAGGCCTATACAACAGCCATTTCCTCCAATTTGGATTGCTGCTAACAACGACCGGGCAGTTAAAAGGGCCGCTCGGTTGGGGGATGCATGGTTTATCAACCCCCATTCCACGACCGTTACAATTGCTCGACAAATGTCTATCTATAAGGCTGAATTAAAAAATGCACAAAAGCCTTTTCCAAATGAAATTCCATGTATGAAAGAGGTTTTCTGCAGTACTAGCCGAGAAAAAGCGATTGAGTTAGCCGGTCCATACCTTGCAGGAAAGTACAGGGATTACGCTGCCTGGGGCCAGGATAATGCTATGCCTAGTGATGAGACCTTTAATCAACCTTTCGACACACTGCTGCAAAATCGATTTATCCTAGGATCTCCCGAGGAATGCTATGCCCAACTTCGGACTTATTGGGAAGATCTGGGAGTCAATCATTTGGTCATGCGTACGCATTGGGCAGGTATGCCCCTTAAAATTGCGTTGGATAGTATGCATTTGATATCTGCGGAATTGCTTCCTGAACTAAAAAAAGCGATCCCATCGGATAGTGTTGGTAATGGAGTTTGTAAATTTGTATAGTGACATTCCCTTTGGGAGCGAGAAGCGTATCAGAAGTACGACACAGTTGTATGGTCTACGCACAAGAGGTTGATCACAGGGCTTCCATGGATTCCCTTTGTTGGGCATATGCGCAGTTTTCACATGAATAATTGCGTGGTGGCAAGACTTCAGAATTCATCACATCAATCATCTCGAGTAGTTTCTTTTCTATCCATTCCGTATTCAATGAATAAGGTACTAGGGTTTCTTCGAACATTATCCGGCCATTAAATGCCTCGGCAGTGCGGTCTCCGTTGCAGACATAAAAATATCCGGTGGGCGATACCCTGAACCCCATTTTTGACAAAAGGTAGGCATAGAAGTCCAGTTGAATTTTGTACCCTTGGCGAAAGACTCCGGCGAGGTATGATTCTGGTTTGACCGCTCTTATGCTCGCTTGTGATTTGTAGTCAACTACTATCAGCAGATCGTTTGATAAATCGTGCCATATGTCGTCTATGCCACCAGAAATAATTATGTTTGTTCCTTCAACCTGATGCTGGAGTCCACCATGTAATGAATCCCGCCAGGTGTTAATAGACTCATGTTGAAATGGAACCACATCAGTTAAACCGAATTTCGCAAATGTACGGTGAGGTATTTGGTCTTCTCTACAGGTGTCGAATTCTTTTTTGAGGAGCAAATCTGTGGTCTCGTTTAATGTCCAGCCTGGCGTTGATGGTGAAATCAGACCCTTAACTCTATCTAGGTAAAAACATCGTTGGCAGTTAAGGAAATCAGAGAATTTGCCCCGACTTATTCGGAAAAACTCTGATTGGTTAGGATGATATATTGATGAGATCCTGATTCTAACTCCTGGAGCTCGAACTGGTTCTCCCTTTTTGTTTCTCTTGAGACTAATCATAGTATCTTCGACGATCGGCAAATATCGCTGCAGTACTGATGTTCGGATAAGTTATAGGAACATCTATTCCGTTTGAGGTCAACTCGCGTCAATTGTTAAGACGACCTAATTCGACAATATGTCTAATATGTTTCCAACGCCGCCGCCGCCTAGGCGATAGATTTCAGTGTATCCACACCCGGCACAAGACACAGTAGCGAATTTCTGATTTTGAAGGTTCAAAAATCTGGACAAACCAGATCCGGTAGTTCTGATTTCGCCAGATTTGTATTCGGTTCCTTTGCACTTAATGCAGTAATATTGGTGCTTCTCCATAGGTGGCCTCCTTAAAGCCCATTATATGATTGAGTGACAGATTAGGGCGGGGCGAATGTTCTGCATCCTGTGTTGTGGTTAAGTATACGGCGCGCCAGCTCCATATTCACCTGTTCGGTAATCAGCTGAAGACTTCTGTTGGAATTAGCATTACAGCGAGGGCAAGTCCACTATTTCAGGTTAACCACGCTGGCTATTAATGAGAGACCGTATCAAGGATGAGTCCGAAATCTTGTATTTAAGCAATTATGATTAGCGTGGAGGACGCGAAGTGACCCCTAGAATAAATTAACTAGGGGTCACATGTTCCGCATCTTGGTAGCGGGGGTTGGACTCGAACCAACGACCTTCGGGTTATGAGCCCGACGAGCTGCCACTGCTCCACCCCGCGAAAAAGTGTGAAGCCAAGAAATTAGTTTGATATTCTGAGCGAGGGCCAAGTCCTCGGCTGATTAGTACCGGTAAGCTGAAAACATTGCTGTCCTTACACTCCCGGCCTATCGAGCAGGTAGTCTGCCTGCTGCCTTACTCCCTCGACAAGTCGAGGGATGGGAAGCCTAATCTTGGAGAGGGCTTCGCGCTTATATGCCTTCAGCGCTTATCCACACCGGACGTGGCTACCCGACGTTGCTCCTGGCGGAACAGCCGGTACACCATAGGTCCGTCCCTTCCGGTCCTCTCGTACTAGGAAGAGAACTCCTCAAGCTTCCTGCGCCCACAGCGGATAGAGACCGAACTGTCTCACGACGTTCTGAACCCAACTCACGTACCCTTTTAATCGGCGAACAGCCGAACCCTTGGGACCTTCTTCAGCCCCAGGATAGGATGAGGCGACATCGAGGTGCCAAACCTCGCCGTCGATGTGAACTCTTGGGCGAGATAAGCCTGTTATCCCCGGGGTAGCTTTTATCCGTTAAGCCACGGCCCTTCCACACGGAGCCGTAGGATCACTTTGCCCGACTTTCGTCTCTGCTCGGCTTGTATGCCTCGCAGTCAAGCCCCCTTATGCCAATGCGCTCGTAGGGCGATTTCCATCCGCCCTGAGGGGACCTTTGGACGCCTCCGTTACCTTTTAGGAGGCAGCCGCCCCAGCTAAACTGCCCACCAAGCACTGTCCCCCAGATTCATGGGGTTAGAACCAAGAACAGAGAAGAGTGGTATTTCAACGATGGCTCCATCTCGACTGGCGTCGAGACTTCCAAGCCTCCCACCTATGCTACACATCCATGTTCCCAGACCAATACCAGGCTGCAGTAAAGCTCCACGGGGTCTTTTTGTCCTGCTGCGGGTCGCCCGCATCTTCACGGGCACTGCAATTTCACCGGGGCCTCCGCCGAGACAGTGTCCAGATCGTTACGCCTTTCATGCGGGTCGGAACTTACCCGACAAGGGGTTTCGCTACCTTAGGACCGTTAGAGTTACGGCCGCCGTTCACCGGGGCTTCAGTTCAGAGCTTGCACCCTTCCCCTTAACCTTCCGGCACTGGGCAGGCGTCAGCGCCTATACTTAGGGTTTCCCCTTTGCAGACACCTGTGTTTTTGATAAACAGTCGCCTGGACGTCTTATCTGCGGCCCCGGAGGAGCTCTGTCAGCTAGTGACGTTACCCTCCAGGGCGCCCCTTATCCCGAAGTTACGGGGCTCTTTTGCCTAGTTCCTTAGCGGAGGTTCGCCCGAACACCTTGGGGCTTTTACCCCTGTCTACCAGTGTCGGTTTGCGGTACGGACGCCTTTTCTCCATAGCCACGAGGATTTTCTCGTCGGTGTGGGGTCAGCGGAGTTTTCGTTGACCGAAATCAACGAATTCCCTCATTCCTCAGCTTAAGCGCCGGAGTGGATTTGCCTGCTCCGGCATCGCCTACGAATTAGGACGCGCCATGTCCAATAGGCGCGATCCACCTACCCTCCCGCGTCCCCCCTTGGCTTTAAAACGAAGAAACGGCGGTGTAGGAATATTAACCTACTGTCCATCGCCTTCGGCTTTCGCCTACGGCTTAGGACCGACTAACCCTACGCCGATAAACGTTGCGTAGGAAACCTTAGACTTTCGGTGTCAGGGATTCTCACCCTGATTTACGCTACTCATTCCAGGATTCTCACTTCCCCTCGCTCCACCCAAATTCACATCAGAGCTTCGACGCAAGAGGAACGCTCCCCTACCTCCCGGTCCCATACGGATATGGGGCCGGGACCACAGCTTCGGCGACAGACTTAGCCCCGGTACATTTTCCGCGCAGAACCCCTCGACCAGTGAGCTATTACGCACTCTTCAAAGGATGGCTGCTTCTAAGCCAACCTCCTGGTTGTCCGAGGAACTCTACCTCGTTTCCCACTTAGTCTGTTCTTGGGGGCCTTAGCTGGTGGTCTGGGCTGTTTCCCTTTCGACCATCGAACTTATCTCCGACAGTCTCACTCCCAGTAAACGGTTAAACGGCATTGGTGGTTTGGTTGGGTTTGGTAAAGCTCACGCCCCCTAGCCCATCCAGTGCCCTACCTCCGTCAACCTATTCCTGAGGCTGCACCTAAATGCATTTCGGGGAGAACCAGCTATTTCCGAGCTCGATTGGCATTTCACCGCTACCCACAACTCATCCGATACTTTTGTACCAGTATACGGTTCGGACCTCCAGTACGCGTTAACGTACCTTCATCCTGGCCATGGGTAGATCGCCCGGTTTCGGGTCTACTACGGGGGACTAAACGCCCTATTCGGACTCGCCTTCGCTATGGCTCCGGAACTCCAGTTCCTTAACCTCGCCCCTCGCAGTAACTCCCTGGATCATTCTTCAATAGGCACGCCGTCACCCCACAAAAGCAGGGCTCCGACATTCTGTAAGCTTACGGTTTCAGGTCTATTTCACTCCCCTCCCGGGGTTCTTTTCACCTTTCCCTCACGGTACTGGTTCACTATCGGTAGCTAAGGGTATTTAGCCTTGGAGGGTGGTCCCCCCGGCTTCCCACAGGATTTCTCGTGTCCCGTGGTACTCAGGAAGGCATTAGGAGTCTTATCCTTTTCACCTACGGGGCTTTCACCCTCTATGACGGTCCTTTCCAGGAACCCTCGGTTAAAGATAAGATTTGTAACTCCTTGAGAATCTCGAAGCTTCCTCTAACGCCACCTACAACCCCCCTATGACATAGGCCTTCGAACCGTTAAGTCATAGAGGTTTGGGCTATTCCCCGTTCGTTCGCCACTACTAAGGGAATCTCGGTTGATTTACTTTCCTCAGGGTACTTAGATGTTTCAGTTCCCCTGGTTCCCTTCCGTCCCCATTACAGGGTTGGATGACCTGGCTCAACACCAGGCCGGGTTGCCCCATTCGGGAATCCCCGGCTACGCCTGCTAGACGGCTCACCGAGGCTTTTCGCAGTCTTGCTACGCCCTTTTTAGGCCCTTAGCTCCTAGGCATCCACCGTAAGCTCTTAATAACTTGACCCACGCTCAGAATTTCAAACTAATATTCTCTTTTTAAAGTGCAAAAGCTGCTGCCCGTGTTCCGCCGGCTGCCGCTCGGTCTACTCAGCCGGTGGTCGCAATTCTGAGGTTGCAAAAACAATCCGGCTGTATATTTCGTAGACGGGGTATTATAAGTTCGCACTTTCAATGCGTCAAGATCTATGAACATAAAATAATTGAACATTTCGGTTTCTGGTATGACATCAGCATTTCTGGAGATTTTGGTTGAATTTCAGATTTTGGGCTATACGGTGTGATACGTTCATGACCTTCGGTTAATGTTCATTAATTAGCTTATAAAGATTAAACGGAACACTTAATTTGAAAAAATCAAGAATTGCGATAGCGAAAACCTGCTTGTTATACTCGTGAGTACAGGTAGATATGAATCCCGACCGAGTTACAATTGTTGTTCCAGCTACCACCGCCAATTTTGGTTCTGCTTTCGATTGCATGGGAATGTCCTTGGATGTGTGGAACCGAGTTACAGTAGTTACCGGTCATGGACGTAAAGTGGAAATCTCTGGTGAAGGTTCGGGCCAATTACCAACTGACCAGGAGAACCTAACGTATCGCGCAGCCATGGTTCCCTGGGAAAGTGTAGGCAAGCCTTGTCCTGACTTGGCGATTTCTTGTCATAACGTTATACCCTTGCAACGCGGGATGGGTAGCAGTGCTGCTGCCATAGTCGGCGGGATGGTTGCTTCAAATTATTTGCTCGGCAAACCCCTATCAAATGATGAGGTTCTATCATTGGCCGTTCAAATGGAAGGTCATCCTGACAATGTAACTCCCGCTCTTTTAGGCGGTGTACAAATTGTTGTGAAGCATCAGGGTTCAATTATTTCTTCTGCAGTATCTATTTCTCGGGATATTAAAATAGTGCTTTTCATACCTGATGGGGTTATTTCTACGAAGGAGGCGCGTCGTGTTTTGCCGGATAGGGTTCCACGTGAGGATGCCATATATAATCTAGGGCGAGTGGCACTATTAGTAAATGCTCTAAACTCCGATCGGGTGTTGGATTTGGGAGTGGCTATGGAAGATAGGTTGCACCAACAATATCGCAACTCGTTGTACCCAGCGATGTCCATATTAATCCGAGAAGCCCGAAATGCAGGCGCTCTCGGCGCGTTTGTTTCGGGCAGTGGTCCCACAGTTCTGGCCATAGCCCGTGGTCGTGAAATGAGTATTGCATATGAAATGGCCGAGGCTGCAAAAAAAACTGGGACTCCAGGAAGAATCTTAATTACTTCTCCATCATTTGACGGGGCTCGGGAAATGATTGATGTTGATGACGGCAGCAGATCCTTCTGATGGCTCTTATAGTCCAAAAATACGGCGGGAGTTCATTGGCTGATGCTGAAAAGATCACTAATGTAGCTAAACGGATAGGAAAGGCTTCAGACAAATCCAACCAAATAGTAGTGGTTGTATCAGCAATGGGAGATACTACGGATGATCTCATACAACTCGCATCCTGCGTGTCAGAACGCCCAGAACCGAGGGAACTAGATCTACTCCTCTCGTCCGGAGAACTAGTATCGTGCACGCTTATGGCAATGGCACTGCGCTGTCTTGGATATCAAGCTATCTCTCTGACCGGATTACAGGCTGGTATTCAAACTGATACTGCATTCGGTAGGGCTCGCATCTCTGGGATTGATCCACACCGAATTAGGCGAGAATTAGAGTTAGGAAAAATAACTATAGTTGCTGGGTTTCAAGGATTCACAGAAGACATGGATGTTACAACTTTAGGACGAGGTGGATCTGATACTACAGCAGTAGCATTAGCCGCTGTTCTTGAAGCCGAACGTTGTGAGGTATATACCGATGTGGAGGGAATATATACTGCCGACCCACGTGTAGTCCCCGAAGCTCGAAAAATAGATCATATTACGTTTGAGGAGATGCTTGAGCTTGCCGCCTATGGTGCGAAAATGCATCCTCGGTCGATTGAACTCGGGAAAGTTTATAACGTGCCTATATATATTGCATCCAGTATTTCTGAAGCTAAGGGTACTCTTGTTAACGGAGATTCCTCTATGATGGAGCATCGCGTAAAAGTTACAGGTATTGCCGCCGATCGCAACGTTGCTAAAATTACCCTGCGCGGGGTACATGATCAACCTGGGATCGCGGCTGCTTTGTTCGAACCTTTGTCGGACCTGGGGATTAGTATAGATACCATAGTTCAAAATGCTAGTTCTGATTTGTACACCGATCTCAGTTTTACTGTGGCTCGTGGAGATTTAGAGGCAACGATCGAAGGTGTCCGACAATTTGACAATAGAATTGGAGCGCGAGAAGTGCTCTCAGATCGGGCACTCAGTAAGGTCAGCATAGTTGGTGCGGGTATGATGGACGCTCCCGGATATGCTGCTAAGATGTTTCGGGCTTTGGCAGACGCTTCTATAAACATAGACATGATAACTACTTCGGAGATACGCATCACTTGCATAATCGCAGAATCTCGAATAGAGGAGGCCGTTCGGGTACTTCATAAAGCCTTCGAATTAGAGATGGGTTGATGGGAGGCTCACCTTTCTTATCTCTGGTCATCCCGGCGTACAACGAAGAATCGCGAATATCGGACACGATCACCTCCGTCACGACCTTTCTTGACACCCAATCCTTCGATTGGGAGTTGATAATAGCGAATGATGGTAGCACAGATGGTACGGCCTCGATCGTACAACGGTATACCAAGCTAGATTCTAGAGTAAAACACTTGGCTCTCACCCACTGTGGCAAAGGGTGGGCAGTACGAAATGGAATGATTGAGGCTAGAGGCAGGTATAGGTTTTTATGTGATGCTGACCTTTCGATGCCCATCGAACAGCTTACTCGGTTCTTGCCTCCTGAAGGCCCACCTTGCGAAGTTGTAATCGCATCGAGAGAAGCTATAGGATCGTACCGTTTTGGGGAACCCTGGACTAGACACCTTATGGGCCGTATTTTTAATATGCTTGCTCAAATTATTGTTCTTCCAGGCATCACTGATTCTCAATGTGGATTCAAATGTTTCACAGATATGGCAGCTAGGAGACTATTTTCACTCCAACGGTTGAATGGGTTTGGATTTGATGTAGAGTTGCTGTTCCTCTCTCGGCGACTGGGTATTCGCATAGCCCAAGTTCCTATAAACTGGCATTACAATTCAGGTGGAAAAGTGAGACCGATACAGGACTCTGTCAAGATGATTGGTGACCTTTTGTCTATTCGCTGGGCCTCTTTCATGGGTCGGTACAATTAACCAGGTTGATCAGTTTAACGCGAAAAGGTTAGGGCTATACTGGTAATCACATGTGATTACCAGCAGTTTTGACCTCGACTAGGCCCATTCTAAGTAACCAGTATGGGGATGTTGTAAATTGAACCATACCCGTGTCCCTTGTACATAAGTGTGATTAGTTTTCTGGCAAAGCAAATCAAGACAATGTGGGCATATCCTGCCTAGGAGTATATTCAGTGGATTTAAAGGTGTGTAGCCTCATGTCCTGAATAGTTTATCGTACGTTAGGTTTACAATACTTCCACTGAAGTACAAGTCTTAGCCGTCAAATGCTACCTTTAAAGTAGCATTTGATGATTAACCGAAAACTACTTAAATCCTTGCGCTAATTGGTGTGTTAAACGCTTGACCTACAACATCCATTTGGTGTAATTCTAGAACACAATTTTAAGTTTGTTGAAGGTTTGTAATGGAAATGGTGCGGGCAGTAGATGCGGCCAAGATCAAGCACGATAAATCCAAGGAAGCTATCCAACTTGCGTTGGAAGGCCGATGGAAAGATTCAATCCAGCTCAACCGGCAGATTCTCTCGTATTTTCCGAAAGATTTAGAGACGTTAAATCGGCTGGGAAAAGCTCATATGGAAATGGGAGAGAATTCTCTTGCACGGGGTGAATTCCAAAAAGTTATAGACTTGTCTCCGCATAACCCTATCGCAAAGAGAAATCTCGGCCGTCTCAGTCATCTATCAAATTCTCGAAGATCTCCGACGGAAGGAAAAAAAGTTATTCCCAAATTCTTTTTGGAAGAGAGTGGTAAATCTGGAATAACAGATCTCAAAAATTTGGCGTCTCAGGATATAGTTGCAGGTGTTGCTGCTGGCGATTCCGTGATATTAGAACCAGTTAATAACGTCTTGGTCGTGAAAACTCAAACAGGCGATACGCTTGGTTTCGTGGAGCCTAAACTTGGAAACCGACTGACTAGATTCATTAAGCAGGGCATTCAATATGATGCTGCTATTCTCAGTGCGGGCCCCACAAAAATTTCAGCCATAATACGAGAATCGTACCGGCATCCGAGTCTAAGAGGTATTTATTCATTCCCAACTACAGAAAAAACTGAATTCAGAGGATATGCTCGTGACTCCAGTTTCCGATACGACATAGACGGTGACATGGATGATGAAATCCAAGAAGATCATATTTCTATGTGGACGGAAGATGGTGAAGAGGCCCACATTCCCAAGGCGTCCGAACTAATTGCTGTCGTTGCCGATCATGACGATGATTCTATCTCGGACGAATAATCCAGTATTGGAGCATATTGATAGATTTATTGCCTAATAGTTGGACCTCACTACATCGATATAAAAGTCCGGTGCTATTCAAGGAATGGATGAAAGGCTTACATCCATCTATATCACGTTAGTTCCGGACTCAAGGTAGCCTATATTCGGGGTAAGCAAGCGTTTTGGTCCCCCAGGTATATGAAAAGGGAGTAGACTAAAAATCTACGTTGTTTAGGAAGATCTCTAGATGACTATGGATAGGTAACCCGGGCTTAAGTCTTCTATCCTAGGCTGTCAAGACATTCATTAAGTGAAGATCGGACGCAAGTGAAAATTGGCGTATCCACTAATGTGTAAGGCCGTGCCTGGGATTCTCTGAGTTCCATTACCAGCCTTAGAAAGTCCTCTGGGTCGTTGCTTTCAAATCCTAGTACAAATTCTTGGTCGTCGATTCCAAAAGAGTAAGTCGTGTGAACCTTGACTGATGGGTACCTATGTCCGATTGTGAAATGCTCGTTCATCATTTGTTGTCGAGATTCTTTGGGTAGCTGGTACCAATCATTAGTTTTTACAAATGGATAGACGAATAAGTAGTCGTCTCCACGAGGCTCTATGAGTGCTGGGCGATTTGTTTGGTCACTGTGCTTGTGGGTTTCTACATATGGTGAAGGGCGTGCCATAGCTAAATAAGAATAAGGAGTTTCGAGATATTGCCCGAGCCAAGTCGATCGAAGTCTGCTTGCCAAATCAGATAAATCAGTAATGCTAGATGATATTTGCCACAGTAGAAAATCTGAGTCTCCCCGAGTGCCAACAAGGTTGTAACTGTTAATCAGCATTCTGTCTGTATGTTCTTCTAGTACTGCGGCGAATTGGGCTTTGGCACGGTCCTTTTCTAATCCTGACAACCGGCGCCACTCAGTATCTGCTTTAAAGAAAAGGTACCTTGAATACGACATGTGCCTGATTTTGGGCATATACCTCTCCGCTGCACTGTGATCTTATTTATATTATCCTATCAGCAACGATCAGATTTGTAACGATAAAGGTCTCTGATTCATTTGGTTGACAATTGTTGACCGATTGACTAGGCTCATTTCGATTTCGTACCTTTAAACGAGTTCAAATGCTTGTAACAAGCAATCCCATTGGGAAGCTTAATAGGACCCCAATGGTCGTGTTTTTCCGCATCATAAAAACGTATTGGTGTTGAATAAGGAGAATTTGATGGTACAAGAGGTTAATTCAAGTCAGAAAGAAGCATACAACGAGAGCCTAAGGCGTGCTTCGGCTACGAACGGCATCATACCGTTCTTGGAACAAGAAGTTGCAGAGTATCGTCAAGAGGTCCAGGCTTACCGTGCTGGCGATCGCGAAGATGCTTCATTTTTGTCGTTTAGATTGCACCAGGGAGTATATGGCCAACGCCAGCAAGATTCCCAGATGCTACGTATAAAAGCCCCTGGCGGTATCCTTACACCAGAAGCCCTAGAAGCCATTGGGAAAGTTGTGCTGCGATTTTCCCTTAGCAAAAAAGGTCATATTACAACTCGTGAGAACGTCCAAATACACCATCTTTCTCTAGAAGATTGCGCTGAAGCAATGGATATCATCGGTTCAGCTGGTCTTAGCACGAGGGAGGCGTGTGCAAACACAGTGAGAAATGTCGTGGCCCCACCTGCGGCAGGAATTTGTCCAGATGAAGCCTTTGACGTGATCCCATATTTAACGGCATATGTCAGATTCGGGATTAGGAATCCGCTTACTCAGAACTTCCCGAGGAAATTCAAGACAGCTTTTTCGGGTTGCACAAACCACGATAATATAATGGCTGGGATTCAAGACCTCGCGTTCATAGCTCAGGTGAAACAGAAAAACGGCTCAATCCAAAAAGGCTTTAAAGTCATCGTTGGCGGTGGGACTTCCATTATGCCAAGACTAGGGAAAGTTCTTTATGAATTTATTCCCATAGAAGACTACTTGCGAGTTGCTCAAGCAATCTGGGTAGTTTTTGATAACGCCCAATCTTTACGGAAAAATCGCATGATGGCGCGAATCAAAGTCTTGATTGACCGGGTTGGTTTTGACTCATTCAAACAAATGGTAGAAGAAGAGTTAAGCAATGTCGGACCCATTGATCCAACACCTTTGATGCAGATAGATAAGGTTTATACTGAGTCTCCACCGACCTTGGACAGTGACGCCGGACAAGAACCTGTTAGCGATGCAGAATTCCTTGACTGGAAAAACACTAACGTAGCTCCGCAACGTCAGAAGGGTTACTGCATTGTCACGGTAACTGTGCCGCAAGGAGACATAGGCGTGGATCAATTCTTTGCCTTGGCCAACATAGTCAGGGAATTTACTGGAGGTACGGCTAGAACTTCTCAAGAGCAGAACCTGGTTCTACGCTGGGTACCAGCTTCTGCTTTAGCAACTGTTTGGAATGAGTTGAAGCGCATAAATCTTGCAGAAGCTGGAGCGCATACCATATCGGACGTTGTTTCCTGTCCGGGTACGGACAGTTGTAAGCTGGGTATTACGTCTTCTATGGGCTTGGGGCGTGCAGTCCGTGGCAATATCTTAGAGAACTCATCTTTTATAGATGATCCGCTAATTAGGGGTTTGCATATAAAGATTAGTGGATGTCCCAACGGGTGTGGGCAACACCATATTGCAAATATTGGATTTCACGGCGCTGCTATGAAGGCCCCATCTGGAGAGCAGATACCTGCTTACGAACTCTTCCTTGGCGGTAATTACGGTGGTGTCAGTTCAGACGACACTGCTATAGGCCAGCGTATACCTAGACGTAAGGTTCCGTCTAAGCAGGTACCACGGTTATTACGTATGATCCTTTCTTACTATCAGGAGAATAGACATAATAACGAGATCTTCAATAAGTTTGTTCGACGAGTTGGGAACGGACCATTCGAGAAGATGATCGATGTTTGTGCGGATATACCATCTCTTAATGGCGACTCACAAGATGTCTATATGGACTGGGAGAAGTCTATAGTTTACAAATTGGAACGTGGAGAAGGGGAGTGCTCGGTTTAACCCATGCAAGCCGAAATACGGGATAATAACAAAAAGAAAATATCGTTCGGTCACCGTAGATAGTTTGAATTAAACGCGAAAGCGTCGTTTTAGTTTTTGCCAAAACGAGACAACGTTCGGGTCTTCCAAAAGTTGTCCACGCCATCGTTTCTCGTACTGGATTCCAGCGGGCCGCATGAAAAATAGCCCGTAAGCTATCACGAATAATAATAGACCGGCCCATACAAGTAGGCTCACTGTACCGTGGATAAACGGGCTGATGACTACTGCTAGCAATAGCAAAGAAATCCCTGCCAACATCACCTTGCCAGGTGATATGTTGCCGAATCTGGCTAGTGAGAAAATCCGTGGCGTGATTCCGTGCAACCCGAGGGGGGGTCTGTCGGGTACGGTGCGAAGGTCCGCTTCGTTAAGGGTTCCGTCCCGTTCTACACGTTCAATGATCTCTTCAATTTCGCGCATGAATTTATCGGGCATCAGAACCTCCAGCCAGTGAAATAACTGGCCGCTTCTGGTCTAAATGATTTTATTTTTAGCATCGTAGCGGCATCGGAGAAAATTTGGGCAGTATGGGCTTGCTTGCGAGCGGTTCACCAGATTCTACAGCAGAGGCCATAACGAGGCAAGATGAGGTCCGCTAGCTTAGCGCCTGTAACTTCAATCTGTCTGGCATCCGTTGCGTATTTGGGGGAACTTGTGCGGGCCAGAATAGATTCGAGAATATTGAAGCCTGCCCTCTCGTGATTATCCCAAGCGCCCGGTCAAACCGGGACCGCAGCCTATTTTTAAATCCCTATCCCTTCGACTCCTGGGCACTAATATGTGTACCACACCAAACATACCGTCGTTGGATCGTACTAAACGATCTGAATCGTTTAGCCAGTTTTAGTTGTGCTTGGGTATATCGTCTCTATTAGTTACTTCGTTGGAGTGTTGACAGGTCTTTGTCTTTGAAGTAGTCGTAGTTAAGGTCTGTGTACGTCCGCCATTGTTCTGGAACAGAGTCCTCAGGGAAAATAGCCACCACTGGGCATACTGGCTCGCAGGCCGCGCAATCGATGCACTCATCGGGGCTGATATAAAACTGATTGTCTTCTGGTGTTGTGTAGATGCAATCCACAGGACACACGTCTACGCACGCGCTGTCCTTAACGTCTATGCACGATTCTGCAATGATGTAGGTCATGGGCGGAGCTCCTCATGTTTCTATTATAGCGCGCTCTTGTACAAGCACTTGTTCTTCAGTCGGATTATAGCATAGCACTTCAGGCGGTGAAAAATCTGGTAACAAACTTACAAGTCACCATCGACCCAAACAGCGCAAAAAGGTTTCCTTGCGTTGTTCGATATTTCTGGTAGTAGGAAGTTCGGATGTTGTCTATAGGACTAGACCATACGTACGTTTCTTGATAGAGAGGTTCACGAAAGTTTCTGTTCGCATTACTCCTGCGATAGTTCCTACTTGAGATCGTAGGAAGATTCCCAAGTCTTCGGTTGAGGTCATGCCAACCCAGGCGAAGACATCGAACGCCCCGGTTGTGATTGCTACATAATGAACCTGCTTCATTTCTGCTAGGTGATCTGCTACGGTGTCAAGCTGCCCTGGGGCCGTTTGCAATCCAATCAGCGCTGCCGTGGAATATCCCATCTTATCTAGGTTGGGGACGGCTATGATTTTTACCACGCTGTCTTGGATTAGCCTCCTTAGCCTTCTGCGTACGGTTCCTTCGCTAACTCCAACTTCGCGTGCTATTCGCGCATTGGAGGCGCGGCCATCTAATTGGAGGATTTCGATAATCCTTCGGTCTAGCTCGTCCATCCGCTCCTCATCTGCCAAAAATGGGCTTCGAGATCATACAAAAAAATACGAATACTGTCAATAGTAGATTAAGTTCGTCCGATAGCGTGTGTTTGTGCCCCTCTATTGATTGAAAATACATTATAATGAATAAATTAGGTGTCCTTTCAGCACTATGGGGTGTCGGGTGACTGTCTTGGCTCTTGTATATTGATGGATTTCTTAGACGTCTGATATAGTTCGCTTAGAAGTCGGAGGGTTCGCATAGTGGTCTAGTGCGGGCGCCTGCTAAGCGCTTGGGTCGGTAATTCGGCCTCGTGGGTTCGAATCCCACACCCTCCGCCAACAGGGTTTGGTGAAAATGAATAGTTATCACATATGGACAGTCGGATGTCAGATGAATAAGGCTGATTCTGAACGGCTTGGAGTTGCTTTAGGTGCTCTAGGTCTGTCGTCTGTTACGGATGCAGCCGAGGCAGATGTCGTAGTGTTGAATTCCTGTGTGGTTCGCCAGAGTGCTGAAGACAAGGTAGTAGGTACGCTGGGATTCATGAAATCAGTGAAAAAGCGCAACCCAGATAAAATCGTGGCTTTGATGGGATGTATGGTAGGGGCTTCGTCAAAAGATATAGAGAAACGGTTCCCCCATGTAGACGTTTTTATGCGACCGCAGCAGTACGGTCCATTGATAGATCTTCTAGGTCAACGTATGGAGTTAGATACCGAAGGTTGTTTAGTCGGCCTAGTTCCAACGAATCCAGACGTCAACGGTTTCGTTCCTGTAATTCATGGCTGTGATCTTATGTGCACTTTTTGTATCATACCGTTTCGGCGAGGACGGCAAATTAGCCGTCCCATGGCGGAAATTGTGAATGAAGTTGAGTTGATGACATGCCGTGGTATGCGCGAGGTGACTCTACTTGGTCAAACAGTTGATGCATACGGGCACGATTTTGGAGACTCGAAAGACCTGTCCGATTTACTCCGTCAGGTAGGGAGCATCCACGATCTTCTGAGAGTGCGGTTCTTGACGTCTCATCCTTTGTTTATGTCAGATCGTATAATTGATGCTGTTGCCGAGATTGACTCCGTATGTGAGCACATCAATTTGCCGGTTCAGGCAGGCGATGACCAGGTCCTTTCCCAAATGAAACGTAGATATACACTGGGGGAGTATCGCCGTCTAGTAGATCGCATACGCGCCAGAATTCCAGGAGTTTCGATAAGCACAGATATCATCGTTGGTTTTCCGGGAGAAACAGCAAGGCAGTTCCAATGCACAGTTGATCTGCTTGAAGAATTACAGTTTGATAAGGTTCATTTAGCAGCATATTCATCTCGGCCTGGGACCTTTGCAGCGAGAAAATTTCCAGATGATGTCCCCTTGGTAGAAAAACGTAGACGTATGATGGAACTTGAAAAACTACAGAAAGAAATACAATCTCGTAGCAATGCACGCTTTATCAATCAAACAGTCGAGGTATTGGTAGATGGTAATAAGAACGGCAAATGGAAAGGTAGGACTCGGACTGATAAACTAGTCTTCTTTGAAGACAACCGTGAACTACTTGGGAAGCTAGTTAATGTGCGAGTGGACAATACAAGTGCTTGGGCTATGCAAGGCATACTAGTTGGTTGATACGTCTCCCCTCTGATAAACTTGATAGCGTGATTAATAGTTCTAAAATTCCAAACGTCAACAAAAAACCAGCTCTTTCTTTGTTAGAGATTGAACATGCCGCCTTTTGTAAAAGCGAGGATAACCTAGCCGCCCGGCCTTTAGCTGAAGAGTTTGGGGTAAAGGTAGATTGGCAAAAACTACCTAACGAATACGTTCATCTGAATGCTGAAGAACTGGATGTTCGAATTCATCAGGCCAAGGAAGTTCTTGGTCAGCGTGTTTTGATTCTTGGTCATCACTATCAACGCGAGGAGGTGATCAAGTACGTAGATCTTCAGGGGGATTCTTTTCTGCTCTCTCAACAAGCTGCGGCACGATCAGAATCAGACTTTATAATTTTCTGCGGTGTCCACTTTATGGCTGAAACAGCTCGGGTTCTTTGTTCTGCGCAACAAAGAGTTATACTTCCCAATATGGCTGCTGGTTGCTCTATGGCAGATATGGCGCCGACCGACGATGTCCTAGATGCGTGGGATGATCTTCAGAAACTCTTAGGATCAGATTCGTCAGTGATTCCTGTTACATACATGAATTCGACGGCGGAGATAAAAGCACTGTGTGGTCGTAATGGAGGGATTGTTTGCACGTCGTCTAATGCTGCTGCCGTAATGCAGTGGGCCTTTGAAAGGGGCCGCAGGGTTTTGTTTCTCCCTGACCAACATCTGGGTAGGAATACCGCTTTGAACATGGGAATAGATGCATCAGAGATGGTAGTCTGGAACCCATTCAAAGCTTTCGGTGGATGCGATGTTAACAGCCTCAGATCTGCAAAAGTTATACTTTGGCAAGGACACTGCGCTGTCCACACTAGGTTTTCAGTTAAGCAAATTCGATCCGCTAGGGAAAGAGTCTCTGATGTGAAGGTGATAGTTCATCCTGAGTGTACTATGGAAACAGTTCGGTCCGCAGATATGGTGGGCTCAACAGAAATGATCCGCAAAACCATTAATGAATCTCCGCCAGGTAGCAGTTGGGCTGTTGGAACTGAGATCAGCCTAGTTAACCGTTTGGCGAAACAAAATCCCGACAAGATTGTGTTCTGCTTAGATCCCATAGTCTGCCCATGTTCAACTATGTATCGGATTCATCCAGCTTATCTATGCTGGACCTTAGAGCGTTTGCTGGAGAATGAGGTAGTCAACGAGATTGTTGTTGATGACGATATCGCCAAAGATGCTTATATCGCTTTGCTTCGCATGCTTCAAGTAACATAAAGGAGGTTCTGATGGGTATTACACCAAGACAACTCGGACATTTGGTCATCAAGGTCAGAGATGTGCAACGTTCAGAAAAGTTCTATGTAGAATACCTAGGTCTGCATGTCACTGGGAGAGCAGATACCGGGATGGTGTTTATGTCCGCTAACGACAAATCATCCCATGAATTAGCTTTGCAACCTGTCAGTGGCGAGGCACCTGATCTGTCCACAGAAGGTGTTGGGTTAGCTCATATGGCCTGGCAGATGGATAGCTTTGATGATCTCAGAGACGTCTATAACAAACTTAAGACACGACCAGGTCTCATTAAGCGTGTCAGTAGCAGGGATATATCGTGTGGGATATTCCTTGAAGACCCTGATGGGCATCCTATAGAAATGTATTACGAAATTCCGAAAGATCAGTGGACCGAAAATATTTCCCTTATAAGCGGGGGCAGGTTTCCTTTAGATCTTGAGTTAGATAAAGCTCCCATAAGGTAACTACATTAGATTTTCTGATCTGTGTTAAGTTTAATAGGCATCTGATCGAATGGCACATCGTTCTGACTTAAACATATCAAAGCTTCGTCAAGAACGGTGTTGGCATTCAATGAAGGTCCAAAGATAAAATCTATCTGGTGCCAGTAGAGATGTTAATTGCTTGATATATCACCTGAAGTTGATGATCTCATAGATTTGGCGTTATCTGAAGACAGGGTATTCAACGACGCGACAACTAGTGCCCTTCTTACAGATAGTGATACTGCCGTGGGAGTGATTCGTGCTAAGACGGATGGAATTGTTGCAGGGATTAATGTTGCCCTAGCGGTGTTTCGCAGATTAGATGTTTCTGTAGGGTTATGTCAGATAACTCACGACGGAGACATTTTGAGCCCAGGTGCTGATATCGCTCGGATCCACGGGAAAGTCTCCACCATCTTGCGAGGTGAGCGGACAGCCCTAAATTTCCTTCAACGAATGAGCGGGATTGCTACCGAAACTAATAAATATGTCGAGGCGGTGAAAGATTTCTCCGCACAAATAGTTGATACGAGAAAAACAGTTCCCGGGTTTAGATATCTAGATAAATACGCTATTCGGGCTGGGGGTGGAAGAAATCACCGAATGGATTTGAGTGATGGGATATTGATCAAGGATAATCATATAGAAATTCTTCGTCATCGTGGTTTAGGATTGCTGGATGTCCTAAAACTTGCTATGCGTCAAGCCGCACATACACTCAAAGTAGAGGTGGAAATCGCCAATCTTGATCAACTTGAAGAAGCTTTAAAAGGTGGGGCTCATATAATAATGTTGGACAATATGTCGATAGAGAATATGGCAAAAGCTGTGTGTATAGTTGATGGACGTGCGGTATTAGAGGCCTCTGGTGGGATTACTATTGGAAACGTGCGTGATGTGGCTGCGACAGGAGTCGACATCATATCAATCGGTGCTCTAACTCATTCGGTGATTGCTATGGATATCAGTCTAGACTTGGAACCTTAATTTACAGATGCACAATAATGCCAACAATTGGCACAGATAAATGTTGGGATAGTGTTCAGAACATCGGGTTTGGGTCTTGTATTGGTACGGTCTCGAGCTGGTGGATTATAAAACTGATGCGTATAGATTCGTATGACTAATTGGACCATATCCAAAATAAAGTTCCTAATGCCAAGATATAAAAAATGGTAGCTGAGAAACCCATGGCCGGAAAACCCAACCATTTCCATGGGATTTCACGGGCGACAAATGCTGTTAACAAAGCCGGGATAATAGGAAGAACGTTCAATAGTGCTATGGATGGTACATCTACCGAGTAATTACCTTCTTGTGACAAACCGCCTAGACTTAACAAATCGAACAACAAATATCCTGCAACGGCCCCTAGCACAAACGTAAACACATCGGATACTCTAGGATGTCCGTAACGTCCTACAGCAAGCATTCCTGCCGACCATATGGCTAGGGTATATCCGTAAGGGACGGCTATACCTTTAATTACAGCGCCAATTGACTCAACCCAAGGCATACGATTTTATTGCTCTTATTTTTAGGATGACGCTCATAGCGTTAGGTAGAGAATATTGTCCCCCCCTAGCCTATACAAGTAGGCGTTACTATAAAATTTATTTCTGTCTGGGATGTCGGACGGCAAAAGTATCAGCTATTTCGTCGAAGGTACAAAACCGGACACCGGCATGGCTGGTTATATAAGATACCAACCGCTCAAGCATCAGTATCACTTGTGGGCGACCACTTACGTCAGGATGTATCGTGATAGGGAAAATTGCTTCCTCATATTCTCGATAGACATAATCAAACTGGTCACGCCACATTTGCTCTATGTCCCTAGGATTGATGAACCCGTGACTGTTAGGAGAACTCTTGATGAACATCATAGGTGGTAGGTCATCGAGGTACCAATTAGCTGGGATCTCTATAAGGTCCGTTTCCTTTCCCCTTTCGAGTGCCTTCATCCACTTATCGGCAGATTGTCCAAAATCAATTTTAGTCCACTTGTCCCCAACCCTGACGTAATAGCATTCAAAATCTCTATGCATCAAGCTATGGTCGTATTTAATGCCGCGTTTCAATAGCAACTCGTTAGTTACGTGGCTAAACTCCCACCATGGCGCCACATAGCCAGTAGGTCTTTTACCGGATACGCTGCTTAACAATTCTATGCATCTGTCCAAAACTGCTTCTTCTTGGTCGGGGCTCATTGCTATCGGGTTCTCATGGGAATAACCGTGCAATCCAATTTCATGACCCGCATCTACTATCATCTTGGTTTGTTCTGGAAATGTTTCGACAGAATGGCCTGGTATGAACCACGTTGCTTTGATTTGAGTCCGATCAAAGAATTTTAAAAGGCGAGGTACGCCAACCTCTCCAGCAAATAATCCTCTGGAAATGTCATCGGGCGAGTCTTCACCTCCATATGAACCCAACCACCCTGCTACCGCATCTACATCTACTCCAAAAGCGCATTGGATATCTTTATCAGCCATCAGTGATTTCCCTCTCAATCTGAATGGTGCCTATTTGCAACTCGTGAAATTAGAATATCACTGCTTTTGAACCTACACAATATATAGTGTCTGCAAACTTGGTAATTTGGTTGATCATCAAAATACCAACCAAGGTTAGAGAACAAGGTGAATATAGCGCCTAATGGAGTGACGATATTCTTTTCTTCAACCCCGGTGCCGTGGGTAAACGTAGGTTTAGTATGGTGCCGTCAATAGGTCTACTAAAGATGTCTGTAGATAGCATTGAGCCACAGATCATTCCGCTCCAATACGCACCTCTAGGTTCTCTGGGTTCAGGTTCTCAATAAGCGTTACGAGTTCGTTGTGTATTTTGTCATCCACCGGTCCCCCGGGGTGGCGTACGCGCGCAGTGTTTAACAAACCACGACCCTTAATAGCCGCTTTTCGTATGCTAAGATTAATTCCTTCTTGATTTTCAAACAAGATTAACGGAAGGAATCGGTTGAATAACGAGGTCGCTTCGGCTTGGTGTCCCTTAAACCACAGACGAATTATCTCAACTAAAATTTCTGGATAAGCAAAGCCAGTCATTGCTCCGATGCCGCCTCGATTCAGTTCATCTAGTAAAAAATTGCCGCCCAACCCACCGAATATCCCCATTTTAGATCCGGTCAAATCACGTATTCTAGTAATCTTAGTTGGGGTCGGTGGATCCTCCAGTTTCAAGTATTTGAAGCTGGGGAGTACATCGAAAAGATTTGCGATGAATTGTGGTGACATATGGACACCTGATGTCTGTGGGAAGTCCTGGATGACTAGAGGTATATCTACAGCGTCTGAGATGTGCCTGTAGTAATCTCGCACTACGTCAGGATTTGGCTTTGGTAGAGGTGGAGGAGATACCATTATCGTAGTAGCTCCAAATTGTTGAGCTTCCCTTGATCGAACGATGGCTAGATGGGTGCTAGGAGCGGTTGCTCCCACTGTTACATGTACCCGCCCATTAACTGACTCCATAGTACGATCTAGGATCAGTGTTCGTTCCTTGTCTGATAATCGTCTCCATTCACCCATTTCGCCCAGCGTTACAACTCCAACGCAACCAGCTTTTATTGCGTGTTCAACAAGGTTTGAAATGGAGTCCAAATCCACATTTTCCTCATCATCAAACGGGGTCACTAACATCCAGTGCATTCCCGCCATAGTGTCACTCATCTTTTATCCGACCTCCAACGTCTAGTGTATCCTTAAAGTTTAGTAACTGTTGAATCATCTTCTTTTGCCAACGATTTGGTCCGGATTAACCAAGCAGCTTCAGCACTCTAGATGCTATTGTTTCGTGAGACAATTCTTCTGATGATTCTCCATTTGTTTTAATAAGCGACACTTTTATCCCCATTGGAGATACTTCTTTCGCCAATGCATCCGTAAATCCTACCATTGCTTGGTTGGCAGAATGGATTGCCACGATGTTGCTTGATGCTCCCGGTGATATGGATATTATGTGTCCATAGCCACGATCAAACATTCCTTGTATAACCGCTCTAGTACACAAAAATGCTGCTTTGGTGCTTTTGACTACTGCGTTGTTCCAGTCTTCTACGGTAGTATCTTGTAAAATTTTAGATAGGTCACATACCTGAGCATTGACCAGGATGTCCACCGGCCCAAGAACGGCTTTGATATTCGAAAGCATGTAGGAAACATCGGATTCTAGAGAAGCGTCCCCGCGGACTGGAAGTGCTTCCGCTCCAAATGCTTCTATTGCCCTTAAGACGTTCTCTTGAGTAGGGCCTGCTCCCTCAATCCCAACCTTGCCCCCGGCTTTGGCTATCGCAATCGCGATTGTGTCTGCAGGAGCACTATTTACTCCTGTAATCCATACAACTTTTCCTTTTATTGACATCACATACTCCTGAGACTTGCGATTAATTGTGGTCGATATTAAGAACTGCTCGCATCGTTGTTCAACTTTTAAAAATCGGGGATTGAGATCGTATGTAAGTAAATTTAGTCAACAAATTCTTGATGCGTTAGTGTTGAGTCGTAAACTGATATACATTGTGATTAACACATCGGATTGGCACCCGCAAATTTTTATATGATTTACCAACCGATTGCGCAACCGTCCTTTCGTGGATCTGAACCAGCTGTAAGTACTCCAGATGCAGGATCCCTAGCAATTACCTGACCGCCACCAAACAATACTCCGGCCCGTCCACTTTCATGTGTTATAAGATGACCTCTAGATTTTAATTCTTCAATAAGGTCAGGTGAGAAATCTTGTTCCAGCGTGGTTGTTCCATCAAGATTAACATTAAATCTACGAGCGTCTAATGCCGATTGTGGATCCAATCCAAAATCCACCATATTGCTTATTACTTGCAGATGACCCTGTGCTTGTTGCAATCCTCCCATCACTCCATAACTAAGCCAGAGGTCGCCATTCTTTGTGGCTATGGCCGGGATAATTGTATGGAATGGTCGCTTACGCGGTGCGAGACAATTGGGATGATCTGGGTCGAGCGAGAATGATATACCTCGATTTTGTAGAGCGATTCCGGTTCCAGGTGCTACTAGTCCGGAACCGAAACTATGAAACAAACTATTAATCAAGGAACAGGCATTTCCATTTCCATCTACACATGAGACGTAAACTGTATCTGCATCTCGCAAGTGAGGGTCGTAAGTGATGCGATCCATGGCATGATCCCGTGATATTAATGAACGTCTGGCGGTCGAATGTTCTTTGGAAAGCATTCTTGCCACGGGGACGATAGTCTGATTAGGGTCTGCAATAAAATGGAGTCCATCTGCGAATGCTAATCGCATGGATTCAACCAAGTAATGAATTGTGTCCGACGACTGAAAACCCAATTCGGATATATTGAATCCTTCTAATAAATTGAGCGCCATGAGGGCATTAAGGCCTTGTCCATTGGGTGGACATTCCCAGCAGTCGATCCCCCTATAATTCGTTTGAATTGGATCTACCCATTCAGCCGTGTAGCTGGCGAGATCTTCTGTTGTCAACCATCCACCGAGGCTTTGTATATATGAAGAAATGTTTTTCGCAATATCGCCTTTATAGAATGCTTCGGCTCCACCGTCTGCCACGGCCTGCAATGAATTAGCGAGCTCGGGAAATTTGACAATTTCACCGGATTGCGCCGGACGACCATCTCTTAATAGTTCTTTACCAGATGGATGGCATAACAATTTTGGTGCTGCCTGGTCGATCGCATCCCCTATAATTGGTGTCATAGCGAATCCTGTACGCGCATATGCTATTGCTGGCTCCAACACCTTTGCAAAGGGCATAGTTCCACATTCTGTTATAAGTGTGTGCCATCCGGAAACCGTGCCAGGCACCGTAACTGCGTATGGGGATTGAGGTGGAATATACTCATGTCCATGACTTTTGACTTCAGCGATCGACGACTTAGATGATGAATATCCGCTGGCGTTAAGGGCCCTGACTGATTTGCGATTCGCATCCCATACTAATGCAAATAGATCTCCTCCCATACCTGTTGATTCTGGCTCTACCACATTTAAAACAGCTGCCGATGCGACTGCAGCATCAACAGCGTTGCCGCCTTCCATAAGAATTTTGAGCCCGGCCATGGCGGCAATTGGTTGGCTGGTTGCTACCATACCGTTCCGAGCGAATACGGGCGAACGACGGGAATTAAATTGCATCTTGCCGGCTCCTCCGGTTTTTTTGGGGGAGCGTCGATTATCCCACAGGCCCCCGCTCAATGAAAAGCAGTGGCCTTAGTTCGCAAATTATATGAGGGGTGACTGTACATAAGTATCTATTCTTGTGCCACCGATGGCATTAATGTGCACAAGCTCTTTGGAGGTCAGGATGCGTACTTAAGAAGTCCGGGTCACTGTGAAGAGGCAGATTGCTACCCTGACGGTTGATTAGCCACCGCTAAAAGCATAATCAGAATTTTTAAGGCATGAACATTGAGTTGTTTGCTAGATGCTACGACGCTCCTTCGTTACCTCACATGATGTTAGAATGATTGAGACGTGAAACAGCGTCATATTTTGCTTTATGGAGAGAATCTCTGGCTGGAAAAATAATAGATACGCTCATTCATCAACAGACCCTCTCGTTTGAGTTCTATCCCCCGAAGTCGAGTGATTCTCTTCCTTCCGTTTGGAGAGCGATTCGACGACTCGCGACCTTTAGACCGAACTTTGTATCTGTGACGTATGGTGCTGGAGGCAGCTCTCAAACCCTTACGGAAGAAATGGTGGTAGATATCCACCGAGAAGGCGATGTTTTGCCCATGGCACACGTTTCTTGTGTTAGCAAGTCCAAAGTGGAATTGTACGCGCTGTTGGATCGGCTTGGACGAGCTGGGATTAAAAATATTATAGCTCTCCGGGGTGATGCTCCAACTGGCACCGGTAAATTCACGCCGGTAAAAGATGGTTTCTCGCATGCAACTGAACTGATCCAGTTCATTCGAGCTAACTTTGATTTTGGCGTGGCGGCCGCGTGTTACCCTGAGGGGCATGTTGAATCACCCGACTTGACGGCTGACATGGAGGATACTAGGAAAAAATTGGATGCTGGTGCTGATTTCCTAATTACACAACTCTTCTACGACAATCGTCACTACTTTGATTTTGTTGACAGGGCACGTAAGATGGGGATATCAGCCCCGATTCTTGCTGGAATTCTTCCTATCTTAAACGTCAGTCAAGTGCGTAGATTCACCTCACACTGCGGGGTACGCATACCGCCGTATGTGGATAATAGTTTGAGCCGTATTGAAACTGATGATGAGGCGGTTAAAGACTTTGGGGTTGGATTAGCTACGAAACAAGTCCAAGAATTATGGGATAACGGGGTAGATGGAATTCACTTTTATGCTCTAAATCGCAGCCAGTCTATCTCTAGAATCCTTGACAATTTAGGCGATTTAGATTTTAACCGCTCACATAGACCCAGGATATAGACTGGGGGTTTAAGGTTTTGCTGGGCAAAGTAACCCATGTAACGTCATGCTCTGGGATGTGCTGCGGCTATGAAGACGGTCTCAGTAAGTTGGTTTCTATCTTGTGTCTGTTTGCAACGAAGACGTGAAAGAGAAACGGCTATAGATGCTATATTTGATCCTAACTAATGAGCGTTCAATGATTGTTGGCGTTGGAATATCAACTCGCTCGATTACATCTCACAATAGGACAATGGATCACCATGGATGATGTGGAATTACAAGAACTGGAACAGTTTTCAATTGACATCGCCAGAGAAGCTGGAGCAATTCTGCTGGATGCTTTTCAAAAACCTTTAAAAATCGAATATAAGTCCAAAAACAACTTGGACCCAGTTACAGATGTCGATAAGCGAAGTGAAGAGTTCCTTAAAGAGGCCATACTACAACGTTATCCAGGCCATGCGATCCTCGCCGAAGAGGGATCGATGATAGATGTCCCATCAGCCGACGTTACTTGGGTCATTGATCCATTGGATGGTACTGTTAATTTCATGAATGGGCTCCCAATATTCGGGGTTTCAATCGGTGTTCTCTATAAAGGACATCCAGTGGTTGGAAGTATTTTTGTGCCAACACCAAAAACTCTCAAAGGAAGTGTCTTCCATGCTCGACGAGGTGGTGGGGCGTTTCATGATGACTCCCCAATACGAGTTCCTGAATTTACTTCGCCACAGTCCAGTAGAATCTCAATTTTCCCAGCTTTCTGGATCAGATCTTTGCGTATAAAAAATGCTCTTCGTAGTCAGATGGGGGAACTCCGTGCTGCTGGCAGCACCGCTTATGAGCTGGCGATGGTTTCTTGTGGGGTAATACAATACGCGTTTTTCGGTAGCCCCTGGATCTGGGATGTAGCCGCAGGCATTATTATAGTGACCGAGGCTCAAGGCGTAGCATTGACGGCTCGTAAACGACTTTCGGATTGGGGGAATTTTGATGGGTTCCATCTCCCCGAAGGGGATCGTATGACATTGACACAGCTAAAATCCTACCGCCCTGCTTGGGTCTTTGGCAGATCGGATGTCGCACGATTTGTTACCTCTAATATTACACCAAGGGGTCGTTTAGAAATTAAAATGGGCCAATGGCTGCGTCGTTGGTTCTAGGGAACCAGTTCCGAAGAAAACTTTGAACAGCGAACTGATTAAATATCCGCCCACGCTTTAATATTTCCCATAAACAGGCATTAGGAGGGCAAAATGTACGACGTGATCATTAAAGGTGGGACTGTTATAGATCCATCACTTGGCCTTAACAGTCCAAGTGATGTAGCGATTGCAGATGGCAAGATAATAGAGATAGGGACATCATTAGATGCGAAAAATTCACACCGGATCATTGAAGTTCCAGGTTACATAGTTACTCCTGGACTAATCGATATACATACTCATGTTTATGCAGGTATTAACGCGAATGGAGTTGACCCAGATGAGGTAGGGGTTTATGCGGGTGTTACTACTCTAGTAGACGCGGGGAGTTCTGGTTGTGATAATTTCGCTGGCTTTCCAAGCTATATTGTTCCAAGAGCAAAAACAGAGATTATATGCTTTCTTCACATCTGCAGGACCGGATTGGCTACACAACCAGATATCTTTAGCCGAGAAAGTATTAATTTAGATGCGACAATCCAAACTGTTGAGAGCAACCGAGACACTATAGCTGGTATCAAAGCACGTATGGTATCTCCTGCTTTGGAAATCATGGGTATGGAGATGCCTCGTCTTGCAAAACAAGCCGCTCGCGACAGTGGCGTCAGCTTAATGGTTCACATCGGTGATACGGAACAACGGTATGATCCCAACGTAATACGGCAACTGCTTCCTTTAATGGACGAAGGTGATATTTTAACGCATCTGTTCACTCCTAACGCAGGAGGTGTACTTGATTCGAATGGAAGGTTAGTTGATGAAGTGAAAGAAGCGCGTTCTCAAGGGATCTGGCTAGATACTGCTCATGGGAGGTTTAATTTTAGCTTTGATGTTGGTCAGCGGGTGCTTGATCAAGGTCTTTCTCCGCATTGTATTAGCACTGATGTGACTGCTCCTGGTAGGTCTTCTATGTTCCTTAGCTTGACAGAAATGATGACGCGATTTATTGCCCTCGGGTTTTCTTTAGAACAAGTTATTGCAATGTGTACTTGCAACCCTGCGCAAGCGTTGGGTCAATCTCATAGGATCGGTAGTCTCTCACAGGGGCATCAGGCGGATGTATCAATATTAGAAGTAAAAAATGGGAAATGGGTGGTTCGGGATTCGCTTGGGAATGCCTTAACAACTGATAAAGCTGTCGTGCCTATCGCTTCAATCAAGCGTGGTGAGCTATTTAAAGCGCATTGGGGTCCTAGGCCAAGCGGTTGGGAACCAGAGTCTGCCTGATGTCTAGGATGCTCTCATATGTGGCGAACTTGGGATTCGACTAGGCTTGATGAAACGCGAGAGTGCTCCCAGGAACTTTCCAGTTCAGCGTTAGACTTTTCAAGTAAGGTTCTTCTACCCTAGAGCGCGGTACACTGCCTTTTCGAATACTTCATAAGGTTGCGCTCCGGTAAACAGCGTATCGCCAATTAGAAACGCTGGGATACCATGCACGCCCATGTCCATAGCTTGTTGATGCTGTTCCTGCACTGTCTTACGATAATGCCCGGTTGCTAATTTCCCCTCTAACTCATCCCACGCCAAATCGGATTCCTCCGCTATCTCGCGGAGAACTGACGGATTTCCTAAATCTTTGCCTTCTTCCCATAAGGCCTTATACATTGAGTGGTGGAAGCTCAAGAATTTCCCTTTTTGTTGGGCGTGCTCGGTTGCTTCCAATGCAGTAATTGTGTATGGCGTCAACTTGGGTCTTCGCATTATCAATCCGGCCTCTGACGCATAGGTGCGTAACGGTTCTGCGAGTAATCCGTCTTCTTCGCCGGGTCTGGGGTTCCGCATAGTTCCTTCTTTGGGTGTGTCCGGACGCAAGAAAAATGCCCTACCATGGATTTTGATGTTAAATTCCTGCGACAACTTGTCTAGCCTATCAAGGCCGACATAGCACCAAGGTCATATATAGTCATACCACACGAAAATATCTATGGATCGACTGTTGATGGCCATTCTACATCTGCTCCTTTAGCCATGGCATCATTCCACGTAACTCCTCACCCACTTTTTCTACTGGGTGCCCTTTATTTTCGGCACGCAGCCGATGGAATCGTGCTCTGCCTTCGTCGTTCTCTGTTATCCATTCTCGAGCAAAGCTCCCATCTTGGATAGCCGTTAGGACGGCGCGCATTCGGTCTTTAACGGTGGAGTCTATTATCATAGGGCCACGGGTGTAATCTCCAAACTCTGCAGTATCGCTTATAGAATGTCTCATATATCCCATGCCACCCTGGTACATCAAATCCACTATTAACTTTAACTCGTGGAGGACTTCGAAATACGCGGACTCTGGTTGATAGCCTGCTTCTGTTAGGACTTCGAATGCGGCCTTTACCAACGCTGTGACTCCTCCACATAACACAGCCTGTTCTCCGAAAAGGTCCGTTTCAGTTTCTTCTTTGAAAGTCGTGTCTAGAACTCCTGCTCTGGTACACCCTACCCCCTTCGCGTAGGCTAGTCCCATTTCCCGGGTGTTCCCGGACACATCCTGATGTATAGCAAGTAATCCGGGGACTCCCGATCCTTTTACAAACACCTCACGCATACGGTGACCCGGTGCTTTTGGAGCTACCATAGAAACATCGACATTTGGGGGTGGGACTATTGTCTTGTAGTGAATATTAAATCCGTGGGCAAACATCAAGGTTTTGCCAGGATGGAGATGAGGTAACACGGACTCTTGATACACTTTTGGTTGTGTTGTATCTGGTATCAACATGATGATTACGTCAGAAACTTCGGCTACTTCGGCTACTGTTCCCACTGTCAGACCTGCTTCTTCGGCTTTCGCGCGACTTGCGCTTCCTTCGTAAAGGCCTACTCTGACGTCTATTCCGCTGTCATGCATATTAAGTGCGTGGGCATGTCCTTGACTGCCATACCCGATTACTCCGATTATTTTGCCTGAAAATAAGCCTAAGTCAGCATCAGATTCGTAGTACATAGTTGCCATAAAAAAGTCCTTTCTGCGATTTGCGCGGTTGATTTGTCTGTCATGCGATCTGGTATCCCTCAGGATATGTGTGCTCTGCCGTTAGTATCAGTTCCGGTCATGCCACGCATCATGGCTACCCGTCCTGTACGGATCATCTCAGTTATCCCGAAAGTCGAAAGAAGGTTTTTCAGGGATTGCACTTTATTTTCATCACCAACCACTTCAATTATCAGGGAATCTGGTGCTACATCGACGATGTTGGCTCTATATATTTCCACGATTTGTGTCACTTCCGCCCTGTTCAAAGAACTTGCATCTACTCGTATAAGTGCCAACTCTCTCGATACCATGTGGTCGTCACTGATGGGGTAAGCTGATGTTACATCAATCAACTTTCTGAGCTGCTTGATCACTTGATCCACTGTAGCATCGTCGCCGCTAACCACGAACGTCATTCGTGACATGCCGACTCTTTCTGATTGGCCGACCGCTAGGCTGACAATGTTAAAATTCCTTCGCCTAAACATACTTGACACACGGTTTAGCACGCCCGGTCGATCCCGCACCATGGCTACTATAGTAGTGGTGTTCTCAACCATAGGATGTTCCACTCTATTCGGGTTCCTCCATTTGCTCTTCTACACTACCGCCAGCAGGAATCATCGGATAGACATTCTCTTCTTTTGGAATTACAAAGTCTATCAAGGCAGGTCCTGGTTCGTTAATAGCGGCTTTTATCGCCGGAAGGACCTCGTTTTCTTGGGTTACCCGGGTTCCGAACATTCCAAACGCTTCAGCAAGCTTAACAAAGTCTGGATTTCTAGTGTACCCGGTTTGGACATAACTTTTGTCATAAAACAGGTCTTGCCATTGGCTGACCATTCCTAAACAATTGTTGTTCAGCAGTGCAAATTTGACAGGGATTTTATTTTCAACTAGTGTGGCCAGCTCCGACATCGTCATCTGGAATCCGCCGTCGCCTGCCACGGACCAGACTGGAGAGTCTGGTCTACCTATTTGTGCTCCTAGTGCTGCTGGAACTTCAAACCCCATCGTGCCTAATCCGCCAGAAGTTATAAGGCTATTTGGTTTCGTGAAAGTACAATGTTGAGCGGCCCACATTTGGTGTTGACCCACTCCGGTCACTATCACCGCTTGGCCTTCCGTAGCCTCTGACAGAGTTCGGAGGATGTATTGTGGCCTCAATCCTCCAGTCTTTTTAGCACGCATAGGCGGATGCGCTTCCTTCAATTCTGCTATTTTCTGAATCCAAAGATCGTGACTCGATGGCTTCACCTCTGGGATTAGCTGCTCAAGTACAGTCTTCAGATCACCTACCAGTGGAACAGTGGCGCGGACATTCTTGTGGATTTCAGATGGGTCTATGTCTACATGAATTATCTTAGCGTTTGGTGCGAATCTGCTGAGCTTTCCCGTGATACGGTCATCGAATCGCATTCCTAGTGCTATCAGAAGGTCGGCCTCGTCTATTGCGATGTTTGCGTACGCCATTCCGTGCATTCCTGGCATACCAATACACAGCGGATGCGTGTCTGGGAATGAGCTAATGCCTAAAAGGGTGGTTATAACAGGTATCTGACTTTTTTCGGCAAGTTCTCGTAATTCCTCATAGGATCTAGAGATCACGTTACCATGCCCTGCCAATATCAGAGGACGTTTTGCTTCATCAATAAGACGGGCGGCTTCTTTGACGTCTAAAGCGTCTGCTGCTTGGGCTGGTACATAGCTTGGTAGGTCAATTGTCTCTGGATAGTCGAACTCAGTCTCTTCAACAAATACATCTTTGGGTATATCTACTAGCACTGGGCCAGGCCTCCCTGTGTTCGCCAGATAAAATGCCTCTTTGATGACCCCAGCGATCTCCGACGCGTGCCAAACGAGGTAATTTTGTTTAGTTATGGGCAGCGTAACGCCCGTGATATCCATTTCCTGGAATGCATCTTTCCCGATGGCATCTCTGCCTACTTGTCCGGTGACGAAAACGGTAGGAACTGAATCCATTTGCGCGGTTGCGATTCCGGTAACAAGGTTTGTAGCTCCGGGCCCTGATGTGCCGAATGCTACACCTACTTTGCCGGTGGCCCGAGCATATCCATCTGCCGCGTGCGCTGCGCCTTGCTCATGGCGCATTAGCACGTGTCGTAGCTGCGGGTATTCCGGTAGTGTTTGGTATAGCGGGAGTATTGCTCCGCCTGGTATACCGAATACGATCTCCACCCCTTCGCGCAGCAGGCTTTCGCATACTATTTGCCCACCGGTCAGCTTCATCAGTTACTCCTTATCTCTTGACTCTAGCCCCAGAGCCTTGTGAACTAAAAATCCGTCCCCCGGGAAGGGACGGACCTGGCCCGAGTAATAACCCTTCTCCTACTGATCTCCGGAGCATTCAAATACGCATCGGACCTTGTAGTGTCTATTTTACGACGTAGCCAGTCACAATTTAGTGGTTTCTTTATATAAGCCTTCCATCGTTTCTCGGGTGGTTGATGTTTAGGAAACCGCTAACTGCTCCCTCTAATCGTCCATAATTCGTATTAAGTTAGCAATTTTAGAGGAATCCTTACTCTATGGTCAATAGATTCTGTTAAGCGCTTGGTAGTTTAGCTAATTTGTTAGTTAACGGTAAGAACAATCTTTCCGAAGTTCGTGTTGCTTTCCATGTATTGTAAGGCTTGAGATGCCTCTTCCAACGGAAATATCTTATCTACGACTGGCACGAGTGCAGAATGGTCTAACGAAGGTACAACATATTTGCGGAACTGTTGGGTCAACGCTATCTTTTCTTCTAGCGGCCTAGATCTGAGCACTGTCCCATGGATTGTTAATCTTTTTGGCATCAGTTTACGTATATCGGCATCTATTTTGCCACCGCCTAATGCCCCAACTAAGACCATACGGCCTTCCATGGACAAGCATCGCAAATTGCGACCCCAATATGGACCGCCTACCATATCAAGGATGACGTTGACTCCTTCTCCTTTGGTCTCTCGCGTTATGATTTGCTCAAAGTCATCTTCTTGGTAGTTTATTCCTACGTCTAGTCCTAAAGGCCGGGCTTTGGATAATTTTTCTTGAGACCCCGCAGTACCGAATGTGAAAGCACCGCATAGTTTGGACAATTGTATAGCTGCCGTCCCTACACCGCTTCCTGCAGCATGTATCAATACACGTTCACCCATCTTTAGTTGACAGTGGTTGAACAATGCATCGTAAGCGGTGTAGAAAACTTCCGGGCAGGCGGCGGCTTGTACGAAATCCAACCCGTCCGGAATTGGCACCGCCAATCTGTGGTGCAACGCCACTCTCGATGCGTATCCGCCGCCGCCTAACAAGCCGAACACTCTATCTCCCGGTTTAAATTCGGTTACATGTCGTCCCGTGGTCAGCACGACTCCTGCCATTTCAAGCCCGGGTATATCCGCTGGACTTCCCGTGGGGGCTGGGTAATTACCATTAGTTTGAGCCAAGTCTGCCCGGTTCAATGCTGTGGCTTTTACGTCTACGACTATATCATCTGGTCCAGCTATCGGGTCGTCCAACTCTTTTAATAAGAGACCTGTAGGTCCGACGGGATCATTTATCACTATTGCCTTCATATCGAAATTCTCGGCTTTTACGTGTCATCAGTCAACTAATACACTTGGTGATCCATTGCATGGATCTGGTTGTATTGTATAACTTGTAGAGAATTTTGAAGACTCTAAAAAATTAATATTGATTGGAGCAAATTCCTGATTGGCTAAGCGATGGTTATATTTTGTAGGCGAGTAGTGTCAAAATAACATCCTGATGGCAGATATTGGCTTAGTGGAAATGCTGATTCTTCAGGGAATTGTTCTGTTGGCTGCTGTTTCGGGGAGTATGTTGTCGTTCGGATTTGGCATGGTAAGTATGCCGTTTCTGCTTATATGGCTAGATCCTGTCCAATCTGTTGAAATCAATTTAGTTCTTACTGGCGTGTTGTTTGGATTGATTTCCCTGCAAACTTGGAGGCATGTAGAACGTTCGACATTGTTCTCTTTAGTCTCTGGTGCCGTTCTAGGAGCTTCTTTAGGGACTTACGTATCAGCGACTATTCCTGATTTTGCTCTAAGATTCATTTTTACGTCCGCCATACTTATCACCGCTCTTTTAGGCGTGGCTGGACAGTTAAAATACATCTCGCGTGAAGCAGTTGCCGGAGTTCCCGTAGGAATATGCTATGGGTTCTTGAATGCCGGTATGGCTTTGGGCGGTCCTGTTGTTGCCCTTTTCGCTCTTAACCAACAATGGGCCCGTGATACTACTCGGGCGATGCTTTCCAGCTTTTTTTTGATTACATGTGTGTTAGGGCTAGCTTTTCATGCCATCGGAGGATTGCTCAGTTACCAGGACCTGCTTGCAGGTATGATTTTTATACCATCTTTAACTGCAGGCGTATTCGTAGGTGTGAGATTAGTTGGACATGTGGATGAAACCCTCTTTCGACGTCTTATCTTGTTGGTCATGATCGCAACTAGCTTGGGGGTTTTTATTCGAGAGATCATACGTATTCTATAATCCTTGCGTCTTTTTGATCCAACCGACGAACTACACACTCCTAAGTCGATAAAAGTTTATGTATTAAATATCGATTTACAATTTTAACGGGATCAACATTTTTTAGATCAGTTTGGCCGCTACAGAATTCTTGTGTCAGAATGGGAGTATATGTCTTCCTTGAGACAGAGGATACGAAGCTCACACCGAAAACCGCACAGCTCAGATATTAACTAGGATTCTGCAGTTCCATTTGTTAAAGTCACAGTCACAATACCATCTTGGCAGCCTTTTCTAATACTTCTCCCAGCTCGGCTTCAGACTTCAAGGCAGGCGTTCTTATCACGTATCTGTCGGCCCCAGCTTCTTCGTATGCCTTGACGTACTCAGGATCTGCTGGTTGCCCGAATATGTTCACACTTATCGATGCAGGGTCTCTGCCGGATTGTTCTGCCAATCGGTTTAATTCTGACCTCTTTATTTTGAGATCTTCTGGTGAAATACGATTCGGGAGCCATCCATCCCCCCAAGCGACCACTCGTTTTAATACATTGGGCGCCATTCCCCCCAGGATGATTGGTGGTCCGCCGGTTTGAAAAGGCTTAGGGAATGATTTTACGGGTGGGAAGTTATAGTAAGTCCCATGGTATTCTGCCTCTTCCTTCGTCCACAGTTCTCTCAGCACAACGACTGCTTCTCGTGCTTGTGTCCATCGATGGTCGAAATCTCCGCCCATGATTTCGGTTTCTTCCCGTAGCCATCCTGTGCCGATGCCGAACATGAATCGACCTTTACTGAAATGATCTAGTGTGGAGATCTCCTTCGCCAATAGAAGTGGATTTCGCTCGGTTATAAGTGTGATTCCTGTGCCGAGTTTCATATTAGTGGTTACAGCAGACGCTCTTGCAAGTGCAACGAACGGGTCCACAAAATGAGAATATGATTCAGGAATCAGCCCGTCTGATGAGCCCGGATATTGGCTTTTGCTTACTACTGGGATGATTGGATGCTCTGCGCACCATAGAGATTCGAATCCGAGTTCTTCTCCTTTTTGTGCCAGAAACGCAACGTCAGTGAAATAGGCCGGAAGTGGAACACTGATTCCAATATGCATTTTCGTAAACTCCTTCAAAGATTCGATTGTTTTTTGGAGTGAGCCTATTTTACACGTATTGAAAGACCGGTGTTGTCATATTTTTGATAATGGATAATTATAGAATTAATCTTCGGTTAGCTTTGGCTCCAATATTTGGAAGCTTTCAGCCGATTGTTCTATCGCATCCCAGTCATAAAGCATTGGGTATGTTTGTATTGAACTCCACGTCGATGTTTGATCAGAGTAGTGTTCACTTCCCGGATGTCCGGAGGACCCAAGTGGCACTACCCATCGACTATTGTCCCAATCTGAAAGATCATAGACATAGCGTAAAACTGATGTTGTAGTGATTGTGTACGGTTGCCCAGTGGAATAGGATGTGTTTTGTGGTGTGTCTCCGTCTCCACCCATTGCTATGCTTGGTGGGTCTATCAAGGTTCCAAGCTCTGAAAATGCGGACGCTAATGGGTGGTGGGGTTCAGTGTGGTGGACCTTACCCCATTCCCATTCCGATATTTTATGTCCTAGATCTTTCTTCAAACTGGCCACCGCGATTTTCAAAGCTTCACTGATTAAGTCAGCCCATTCGGTTTTTAATGCGAAAATGGAATCCTTATCATCATCCATGGCTTTTAACACGTGTGCCCGAAGTCTCGCTATGTGTGACGGTGCACCACGTCCGTTTAACTCGAAGGCTTCATGTGCAAGTGGGCCGAGCAGGCGTCCAAGGAGTTTGCGATCTAGTTCTAGCCTGAATGCGCTATATATCGTCGCGGCTGTGCTGTCTGGGAGCATGTTACCGTCCCAGTTCAGAATTATATCAAGAGCTTCCCTTTCGAGTTTATCGGAAGGATTAATTTCTTGTAGCCATTTGATAAAATGCAGAGCAGGAATAGATGTCCGGTCTGCATGTATTCTCTCCATATCTTCTACCGTTGCTTTGTTTAATTGGCTTAGTAGATTTGTAATGCGCCGTGCCCTGAACTCCGGAGAATGATCTAACCCGATGTAGTATGGGTAATCTGAATCTACAGGTTTTTGGTTTGCTGTGACGATATACCCTTGTGTTGGGTTGTGTGATCGCGGCATCTCTTCAAACGCTACATTCCCCATCCATTCGTGCTGTCCAGTCCATCCTGCCACTGGGAGCCACGCGTTAGATTTTGATCGAATAGGAAGTTTACCGCGGGTGAGATATCCAATGTTTCCATGTGTGTCTGCGAAGAGAAAATTGTTCGCTGGATCGATCCATTGCTCCATCGTGCGGTCCAGATCCAGTGTGGATTTGGCCAACATCATATTTAATAAACAATCTGCACTTCGATTAGGTCCGTCTGTTTGGGTATATTTGAATGAAAGTCCAGTTCCTGATTCGGGGTTCCCGGAAATCACCGGCCCATGGAGCGTTGTGAAGGTTTGAATTGAAACATCTTTCGCACCTCGTATTTTTATGGTTTCCTTATGAACACTTGCCCTGATCCATTCATTTTTGTGCAAGTAGTGAATCGGATCGCCTTGTTTGAATTGTTCTACGTACAGATCTTGGTAGTCGGCTCCCGTGTGAGTTACTCCCCAGCATACCCATCTGTTGTGTCCAAAATGTGGGAATCCAGGGGAACCGGGAAATGATGCACCAATCACATCGAATTGTGGGCATGACACATGGTTTTGGTAGTAGACGTTTGGGGTATCAAGTCCTCTATGTGGGTCACCGGCGAGCAACGGTTTGCCAGATGCGGTGTGTTCTCCTGAAAGCACCCAGTTGTTACTCCCTGCCTCAACTTCGTTAAGGCGGTCGATTGCTATGACTCCTTTCTCCAGTTCATCTAGCACTTCCGTCATGTCATCAGAGTATTCGCTTCCGGGTGGAAGGATAAGTAGATGCCCAGGCTCATATCCGGGGAACAATTTGGAAGCATTTTCGGCTCCTAAAGCTTTCACTAAACTGGCTCTCCAGAGTTTTCCCTCGAATGTACCCATAAATATATGCCGTACCTTTAGAACTGCTAGACAATCCCATGGTTGCCAAGGTTCTGGCATTGTTTCGGTAAATTTATACTCAACTGGTAATGTCGTCGTGCTTTCGATAAATGCGTTTACCCCGGCTGAGTACGCATCTAGTATCCTTATTGTGTCTTGGGACACGGCATGCATGTCTGACTTTGCGCTAGCTTCAAGTTGGAATCGGCGCATTAGTAGATCTTGATCTAAACCCTCAGGCCCTGCGAATTCTGACCATCTTCCATAGGCTCGGTGTCTATCAGAGTCCATATGCCATAACCTATCTTGAGCGGTTGAAAAACCTTGCCCAAAAAAAGCATCTTCCACAGACTGGGCTTTGATGTGAGGTATGCCTAGGGTGTCCCGATATAGTTGTATGTCGGCTTTAATCCCATGGATAGAGACTCGCCCTTTTACGTTTGGCAGGGCGTATTTTAGATCATTTATTGAAATCATGCGTAGCTCCCAAAGGTGGTTAGATTACTGTAGCGTGGGGGCGCTCACTCGGCAACTTGCATCGCGAATATAAGAGAGGGCGTGGGAGAAAAGTCTCATCCATGTAATCAATAACAGCAACGTATATTTGGCGAAGCAATTTATTTGGGTTTATACGTTAACGATTCTCAGGTGTTCAGATGTGCTTAACATATGGTCATCTACTTGAGTACGACCACATGTTAAGGACATTACGGGGAAGTGTATCTGCTAGGGGAGCCCAGAAAACTGGTATATTTCGTTCTGGATATGCTTGACGCGGTCTAGTTACGATTACTAGCATGGGTTTTGTTGCGTCTATTAAAACGTTCGGCTTGTTAAAGCCTGTAACCATCACGTGGCTTGGCTAAGGAAGGACAGTGAAAATTGTCACCATTCGATAGCGGGGATACTGCATGGGTTTTAATCTCGTCGGCTCTGGTATTCATAATGTTACCGGGTCTGGCCTTCTTTTATGCGGGGCTAGTTAGATCCAAGAACGTCATAGGAACTATGGCGCACAGTTTTGTAGCTTTGGCCATAGTTGGATTGGTCTGGATACTCTGGGGCTATAGTCTTGCTTTCGGTCCTGACCTTGGTGGATTTATAGGGAATCTTACGTGGTTCGGGTTAAATAATGTTTCAGCCTTTGAGACGGGCCCTTATTCTGATTCCATACCGCACATGGCTTTCATGATCTTTCAGGCAAAGTTTGCAATTATCACACCCGCTCTAATAGCTGGTGCATTTGCTGAAAGAATAAAATTTGGCACGTTCGTAATATTTTTGGTTCTCTGGTCAACTATAGTTTACTCTCCACTGGCCCATTGGATATGGGGTGGAGGATGGTTGGGCGATTGGGGCGGTCTCGACTTCGCCGGTGGTGCGGTAGTACATATTAGTTCCGGTGTGGCTGCTCTGTGTGCCGCTTTGATGTTTGGGAGACGTCAAGGCTACGGGCAAGATGATATGTCTCCACATAATGTCCCTTACGTCATATTCGGCGCTGCACTCCTCTGGTTCGGATGGTTTGGGTTTAATGCAGGAAGCGCACTTTCTGCTAGCGGCACAGCCGCCTCTGCTTTCGTGGTTACTCACACAGCTGCTGCAATGGCTGCGGTAGTATGGGCCGGACTAGATTATTTCTTCACGGGTCGGGTAAGTGTAGTTGGTTTAGCCACGGGTGCCGTAGCAGGTTTAGCCACAATCACACCTGCAGCCGGATTCGTGGGGCCGATGCCAGCTCTCATAATTGGTCTCGCTGCAGGTGCAATATGTTATGGTGCTGTCCGATTCAAGACTCGGATGAAGCTCGACGATTCGTTGGACGTGTGGGCTATACATGGGGTAGGAGGGACAATAGGGATGCTTGCCGTCGGTTTGTTCTTTGGCCTTGGCATGGGTCTGGATGACGTCAATTCTGCCTTAGGGAGTGATCTCAGTTATTGGGGGCAGATCGTTCGTCAGCTCGGCACTATCGGAGTCGCTTGGGCCTGGTCGTTTGTAGCTACAATGGCGATTCTGGTTGTTCTTCAACGTACCATTGGCCTACGCGTTAGTATCGAAGATGAAAAGGCAGGATTAGATACCTCCCAGCACGGAGAAACCGCGTATGAAAGGGCATAGCTTTGTTATCGGTGACAGGTTGGCACATACAAGATAGGTTTTTCAGCGTGACTGGCGTATAGTCTTGGTCTGATAAGGAGTTTACCCTGGGCTAGGAATATCATTCTAATCCTAGGCGTACATCTAGTTCGATTATCGCTGTGGCTGGCAGGTCAGGAACGGCTATGATTAGTGATTTCTCGAGAGAAGACCTTTGATGTGACAGTTTTGACTGCTGTCACATTCGATATGTGGGAGACCCTTATCATTGAGGATAGAGATATCGGTCTTAAACGGGCCCAGCTTCGTATAAATGGGACCGCCGATGCTTTAGCCCAAGTAGGTCATCGCTATGCTGAGGATGATTTGTGGGATGCTTATTGGGCTTGCGCAAAAACATGTGGTGAAATTCGAGATCAAGGGCGAGACATATCTTTCGACCAGCAAGTATCAATTTTTATCAACGCCATAAAATCCGGTCTTTCAGTTGAGTTGCCGGAGCTCACTGCGCAGAGAATATCTTGGGTATATGATCAATCCTTTTTTGTCCATCCGACGCCACTCCACCCTGATGCGGTGTCTACGCTTGCTAGAGTAAAACGCGAAGGATTGAAGATAGGTTTAATTTCTAACACAGGCATGACCCCTGGTAGGACCGTGCGAGCTTATATGGACAAAGTCGGCATCTTGGATTTTTTCGACGTACTTGTGTTTTCGGACGAGGTACATCTAGCTAAACCGTCTCGGGAGATTTTTTGTCTCGCGTTGCATCAAATGGGTGTATTTCCGTCAGAAACTGTGCATGTTGGTGACGATCGAATGAAAGATGTTGCCGCGGCTAAGATCGCAGGGCTGAAAGCGATTTGGGTGCCCCGGTTCGCCCAGGATCAGCTTCCAGAATACTACCCCCCGGATGCCAGTGTAGAAGATTTGGCACATGTAGCTGACGCTATTATTTCCCTTGTTAACTAACAGGACTCGTAATTTATCGGCTATGGTGATACAAAGCCCGATGCAATTGACAAGTCCCTCTCTGCCCACTTATCGGACTCAACGGCTGTCAGGAAAACGTCTATGGTCCTGTTGAACAGGGCTGGATCTTCTAGATTTGGGGTGTGTCCTGATTGAGGGAACATCGCCAAACCGGATCTTGGGATGTTACGCCTCATAAATATGGACGGCTCAATACAGGGCTCGTCCTCGTCTCCACAAATTATAAGTGTTGGGACTTTCAGATTCCGCATTTTGTCCTTCTGTTCGAAGACGCTTGGCCTTAGAGCTTGAAACCCTCGGAACGTTAGGGCGGCTCCATTCGAGTCGTGGGTCAATAGTGCTTCCCTGAATTCGTTCCATCCTCGCGGATCTTTTCGAAGGAATGATTGTCGTGCGCGCGATCTGGCGTATTCGTCCCCCATCTCTTTTAATCCCTCAGTTTCAAACCGGTGAGCTAGCGCTAGTGTCTCAGTTCGCCAACTTTCAGTATCTGTACTCCCGGTACCGGCTCCGGACACGATCAGTGCACGGGACATGTCAGGATGTTCGAACCCAAAATTTAATGCGACTGTACCACCCATAGATAGTCCGGCTACGTAGGCCGATTTGATTCCGAGATGCAATAGCAATCCGTGTAGGTCGCTGACTGCTATGTCTTGTGAGTAGCTGTCTACACCGTCGGGTACGTCGGAAGGGGGATAGCCACGGGCGTTATAAGTAATAACCATGTATCGTCGCGAGAAATGTCGCACTTGATTCTCCCAGCTCCGATGATCTCCACCGAATTCATGTGAGAAAATTAACGGGAAACCTGTACCAGTTACTTCGTAGTATATGTGTACTCCATCAATAGTGACCGTTGACATTGGTAGTCTCCAGTAATTGGATTAATAAGGGTATATACCTATGTTAAATTAGTGGCAACTGGTTCCTCTGTGCTGGTTGGGGGTGTTGTCTGGTCGTTGGGTGTGATCGGACGGCGGCGACGGCGCCGTTTCCTTAGTGGGGGGTTGGCTATCTCATCTTCACGCTCGCGTTGCCCTCTCCCTGATACCCACAGATCGTCAAAAAAACTGCGCTCCAAGATGGTTAAAACGTCAGCCACCTGAGATAGTTCGTAGGATAGATTCCCCGGAAAAGAGACTACTTCTACATGTCGTCCAAAATTTTTGATAGTCTGGATGGCATAAGCAAAGTCACCGTCCCCGCTTACTAAGATGCCGGTATCATACTTATTTGTCCATCCGTATTGGAGTAAATCTGTGGCCATCATAATATCTACACCTTTTTCAACCATCACATCCCCGCGATACTTTGAGGTTCCCAAGCGCACTTCCATATACGATGTGCCGTACAATGTCGCTAGAAATTTTTGTTGTTCCTGATATGCGTGTCCTCTGCGGTCAGAATCTTGAAGAATATTGTAATAATAGGCTCTAAATAACTCGCGGCCACTCGATAATTTCGATATAAAAGCGCCAAAATCCAGATCCATTCGGCCACAATTTTCATCCAATGCATGATATAGGTTGCTGCCATCGATAAATATAGCTACGCGTTGGGTCAATAAATACCGCCTTTCTGATTGTTCGTCTGAGTATCCGACAATGGTCGTAGTTCGAACGAGTTTTGGTTTCCCGAAACAGGGCTAAATTTTACCATATCACACTTCGCTAGGACTCCAAGGTAACCAATCTGCTTAAAACAGCATATCAGAAGGATCACCTTGGATCCCCCAGATAGAAATACGAATCCAATAGAGGAAGAGTATGGCTAGATTCTGAACCAGATCATATCTGACGTCGATTTGGGCTAATAATACAAAATTTACCTATCGTCGAATTCGGTTATAATTCCTCTTCCGACGTCTCCATTAACGAGGTTCTGATACGCTTCATTAATCTCGTCCAAGTGATATCTGTGGGTTACCATATCATCTAGAGCAAGTTGACCGGAAGCGTACATCTCAGCAATGCGTGGCATATCTGAATGCAGCCTCGCTGATCCGTAATAACTGCCTCTTAGAGTCTTTTCTTGTCTTACCAATGTCGATGGATTTATCTCAGGGATCTGACCGTCTGGGGTAATTCCAACTATGGTGGCTGTACCGCCTTTTCTTGCCATGTCAAACGCCAATTCTACTGTTTCTTTAGATCCAAATACTTCGAAAGTATAATCAGCTCCTAATCCGTTGGTGATCTCTTTTACCCGCTGGACGGAATCTTGTTGCTTGGGGTTGACAGTGTGTGTCGCGCCGAATCCCATCGCGAACTCTAGAGCACCTTCGCTTATATCGACCGCAATTATTTTGGATGCTCCGGACAGTTTAGCGCCTTGGATAACATTGAGCCCTACACCGCCACATCCCACCACTGCGACACTGCTACCTGGGACGACACCGGCGGTGATTGTTACAGCCCCTACCCCTGTCGTCACACAACAACCGATCATAGCGGCAATTTCTAGGGGTAAATCGTCTGGACACGGTATACATGATACGTCCGGCACCACGGACCGTTGAGCAAAACAGGCGAGTTTGCCCATTGGCGTGAAATCTTGATCACCTTTGTGCAATCTATATGTGCCATCCAACATCGTGGTTGAAGTTGCCATATGTTTGTCGCACAGGTTGGGTTTTCCGGTGTTGCAGTAATAACAATGTCCGCAGCTAGCTACAAACGAAAGGATAACTTTGTCTCCGGGTTTTACCACTGTTACCCCTGACCCAACTTCCTCGACTATGCCCGATCCTTCATGTCCAAGAACCATAGGTAATCGTGCTGCGTTTTCCCCAGACATTAAATGCCAATCGCTACGGCAAATTCCGGCGCTACCAATCTTCACCAAGACCTCACCAGATTTGGGTTCATCGAGTTCCAATTCCTCGATTACTAGAGGTGATCCGGCTTCGTACAATACCGCCGCTTTAGTTTTCATTGAGAGCTCCTTATATGTCTTTAGTTTTAAGTTGGGCTATTATGGCGGCGCGATTCTTGCAAACATGATGGCGTGGGTCATTTCAGCATGTTTAGATGGTTGAGCGCACAACTTGGTTCCGCAATGTCCCTATCCCTGTGATTTCGACTTCTATTTGGTCGCCATGTTTCATGTTGAGTGTTGGTCCATCAGTGCCCATCCAGATCGCGTCACCAGGATACAACGTTAGATTTTTGGTCATGGTGCTAATATAACGCTCTACTCCGAACAACATATCGTTTGTGGCGAATTGGTAAACTTCCTCCCCATTTAGCCTAACGGTTGTGCGCATTGCATCTAACAGGGCGTCAGTCTCTATCCATGGGCCCATTGGTTTGAAAGTGTCTGTATTTTTAGATCTCCACATGGTTCTATCACTTCTTTGCCAGGACCGTTCGCTCACGTCATTTCCAATTGTATAACCCAACACACAGCTTAGAGCATCATCTTCAGATAGGTGCTTTGCTTCTTTTCCTATGACTACCACTAATTCACCTTCGTATTGAACCTCGTTGGTTGCGTTTGCTGGAATAACTATTGGTTCATTATGTCCGATCAGTGCGTTGTTAGCCCGGTATCCGATGTCTGGTTTGTCAGGCAGCTTCACCTCTTCTCCCCTGGATTCAGCTGTCTCAGTTATGTGTGACAGGTAGTTTAATCCTGCAGCGTAAAATGTTTTTGGGACAAACGGCACAAGCAAAGTTGTATCTTCAAGCCGTCGGCGAACAGATTTTATTTGATATGGCCCGAACGGTGTTCCTTGTATTTCTACTATATATTCTCCATCAACGATCCCATAGGAAGTGACATCGTCAGATATAAATCTACAAAATCTCATTGCTGGAAGTCCTTATCCTTGATCCCACGATCATTGCCATTTAAAGTTGTCGTGTTTGAATTATGTATGTGTCTGCTGATAGCGTCAATACTTATTACATGAGGCAGATTTCGGTGAGTCGATATCTGATACGTTTTTGGAGAAGAAGTAATGGCATCTAAACCCACTGTTGTAGTTCTAGGAACCGGCGGTAGCATCTCTGGTCTAGGACCTGATAGGTTGGACTATGTATTGTATCCAGAGATTGGTGGCCGTCTACGAATTGAGGAATCATTGCAGAGAATTCCAGAGGTTGCTGATATAGCTAGCATTCGTAGCGAAAACCTTGTGAGTGTTGGAAGCGGTAGTGTCGGACCTGCCACTTGGCTCAAACTTGCTAATCGGATTAATTCGATTTTCCGCACGGAAACTGATGTGGATGGCATAGTAGTAACTCATGGAACAGCTACTTTAGAAGAGACTGCTTACTTCCTCCATCTAACTGTTAAATCACCCAAGCCGGTAGTAATTACCGGTGCTATGCGGCCCCCTTCTTCAATGGGCACCGATGCCGATCTTAACCTTTATAATGCTGTGCAGCTCGCATCCGATCCAGCAGCCGGTGGACGTGGTGTCCTCACTGTGCTCAATCAGCAGATTCATTCCGGACGTGACGTTACAAAAGGAGATGCATTGCGCCCAGAGACATTCATTTCTCCAGATTGGGGTCCACTTGGATATGTGGATTCAAATCATCAAGTTGTATTTTATAGACTCCCTGAACGTAAACATACCGTAGCCTCTCCTTTCGATATGGATAGCAAAGATTCATTGCCGCGAGTTGATGTCGTTTACGCTTATGCTGGAGCCGATGAACTTTTGATTGACGCAGTTCGGAATAATCGATCCGACGGCCTAGTACTTGCTGGATTTGGAGCCGGAACGTTTACACCCTCGTTGGAATCTGCCGCCAAATCGGCTGTTGAAGATGGCATGTCAGTGGTTATATCTACCCGCTCGTATAAGGGTAGGGTCGTATTAACTCCAAGGAAATCCCAGTACGGATTTGTTGCCTCCGATGACTTGATGCCTCCCAAGGCTAGGATCCTTCTCACCTTGGCCCTGACAATCACAGCGGATCGTGATAGGATCCAAGAGTTTTTCTACCAATATTAAGACGCAAAATAACTAAACACATCGCCCGGAGGTATACATGGACATCAAGCAATTTACTGAAGATACCTTTGCAGAAATTGATCACGACCTAGACGTTGCCATGGACGGACTGACCACCGAAGAATTAAATTGGCGACCGACAGACCAAGCCAATCCTATTGGATTCACACTCTGGCACATGGCTCGAGCCGAGGATTTTTGGATCAATGGCTTCGCATTGCAACAAACCCAGGTTTTTGTACAGGAAGGTTGGCCAGAAAAATGGGGGATCCCTGCCGGGGATACGGGAGGCGGATACACCAAGGAACAGGTTAACAGCTTTGCTACTCCTGATGTAAATGAGATCCGTCAATATGAACGCGCTGTACGTAAGGTTACCATCGATTATCTACGAGGCTTGGGTCCCGCTGATTTTGATTTCAAGCCTGAATCGAAAAATCCACGTCATCAGGGATATAATATTGGACGTATGTTTGGCCATATTCTGTGTGAACTCAGCCAACATTTGGGTCATATCAGGTATTTGCGGGGTTTACAGCGCGGAATCAATCAGTGATGTCAGTGATTCTGCAAGCTCTTTGAGCGATTAGCACTTCTGATATCAGCCTAGCTACACGTTCCGAGGCGGGTTTCCGAGAGAGATAACGGGACTTGATTCGTGCCGTTAAAGATGAATTAAGCATTAGTAATCCTAATTTTCCTTGTAAACTGTATGCAATCTCGTTCTTAATTTATACAGGCTCAGGTTACCATGTTCTGTAAGCATGGCCACTCGAATCTTTCAAGGAACGTCCAGATTGATCATGACTTCAAAATCTGCAAGTGGCTTTCTTATCCTGGGAATAGCCTTAATGCTTCTCTCGGCATGTGGGAAAGCGGAAAATCTCATTTTGTTCGTTTCCGATCGCAACGGTAACCCCGAAATCTATACTATGGATCCAGATGGCAACGATACGACTCGATTCACTTCGCACTTGGCCGCTGATTCATCTCCCAATTGGTCTCCAAAAAGGGACAAAGTTGCGTTTCTTCAAGAAGAAACTGATCGAACAGTCTTGAAGATCGCCCATTCTGATGGCACAAATGTTATAACTGAGCCTTCCACCAACGGGACAGTATGGCAATACAGGTGGTCGCCCGATGGTGAACACATTGCATTTACATCGGACATGGATGGACAGCCGGACATTTTCGTCTTGAAACTAGACGGTGACACAAACGAGATTATAGCCGTTACTAAAACCAAAGAACGCGAAGACTTAGGGTCTTGGTCATCTGATGGAGAATGGTTGTCTTATGCATTATTCGAAGGGGAATCGCCTGGAGTCTACGTTCGGAACCCCAATGGTGTAGACCTGATACGACTTACTTCTGTTCCTGCAAGAAGTCCTGTATGGTCGCCCAAAGGTGATGACATAGCCTTTTATCTTGACGGCGAAGATGGCAATGAAATCCATCTTGTGAATTATTCAACAAATGAAGAAACTGGATTAGTTACTCGCGTGGACGGCACGTTCCCAGTTTCATGGTCTCCAGATGGGAAACACATAGCTTACGTGTCTAATCAGCACGGTAATATGGAGATATACAGCATGGAAATAGACGGAAGCGATCAGTTGCGACTTACTCGTAATGACCGACTTGATAATAATCCTGTATGGTCTCCTAATGGTAAACGGATCGCTTTCGTATCTTATTCGGGATCCGGGGATGAAGGCGGTGAAATTTTCGCAATGGATGCAGATGGATCCAAACAGCGACGTTTAACCAATAACCCAAATAACGACTCAACTCCTTTTTGGTAGCCGAGTTCTGATTCTTCTACGGTGGATGTGCATTAGTCTATGGTAAAGTCAGCTATCGTCGGAGATCTGAGATTAAGAGTACATCGTTCACTTAAAAAGATAAAAATAACTTGGGTAATTATATGATGGAAGAACGCGTAGTCGGTACGTTACGTAACGGATCCAATATGCTAGGATTAAATCAACAGTAAAATGAATTGTCCTAGATGTAAAGATACGCGCTTGGAACTGACAGACCTTCGGGGGATCGAAGTTGACCGATGTGTTGTTTGTCGTGGGATCTGGCTAGATCATCATGAGCTTGATGAACTAGAAGATAAGGCCATGGATCAAGGCCGCTCTAAGGGTACTCTTACTTATTTCAAACGTGATAGTGATATAGGATGTCCTAAATGTGGCATGGGGATGATTACATTTAACTATCGGGCTCATGATCTTCCGATCGACCTTTGTGAGCAAGGTCATGGATACTGGCTGGACCCTGGGGAAGATGAAAAGGTGCTTGGTGTCCTACGAGAACGTGTGAAAGATCTAAACCGATCTTCTTCCGCCGAAGCGTCATGGCTTCGAGCGAAAACAGTTCGACAATCTAAGTCGATGTTCTCGAAGATCAAAGATTATTTTCGGCGTTAGGATTTTTGTTTAGAATTTTCCTGACTGTAACAAACACGTTATCGAACATTTCGCGTGTTAGACGCCCGGTTTGGGTATTTTGCTGGCTTGGGTGGTATGAAGATACTATTGTGAGATCTTTAGATAGTTTATGGCTTAGATTGTGCCCGAATGGCAACGCGGGCGACGGAACGGCTAAACCCATGGAACGCCGTGCTGAGAAGTAGTTTTTGAACGCAATGTTCCCAAGTGCCACGAGTACTTCTACATTTTTTAATAATCTTAACTCTTTCACGAGATAAGGCTGACAGTTAGCCATCTCCTGGGGGAATGGTTTATTTAGTGGTGGTGCGCAATGTAAAGGGGCAGTTATATATGCGTCAGTTAGCGTTTGGCCATCTCCGCGGTGAGTTGATTCTGGTTGCGATGCAAATCCAAATTTGTGCAGGGCCCCGTAAACCCAGTCTCCACTCTTATCCCCAGTAAACATCCGACCAGTTCGGTTACCTCCATGTGCGGCTGGTGCTAGACCCAATATGAGGACTCTTGCATCAGGGTCACCAAATGAAGGAACTGGTTTGCCCCAATATTCCCAATCCATGTACATCCGGCGTTTTTTCGCAGCTGTGGTTCGACAATGATTTACTAGCCTTGGGCAAAGGGTACAATTGACGATCTCATTCTGGAGTTTTTCAAGGGATGTCATGTCAAAAAGTTGCCACCTGTAGATCTAGTTTCCTAGATTCTTTCTTGGTATCTCTTGTCTAGTGTAAGCCAAAGGATGCAGAGTCGGCAGTCTGGCGTTAGAACTAAGCCAGTATAGGTTAAAAATCGTTGTATGGAGCAGTCTGGATCATTGGCAAAAGTCGAGAGACCTATGAACCTTATTTAGGTTACGTTATGCTTGGACTGATAGAATATGGCTTATGTCATACTATTAAATTCGTTCGAGGTTTTGTCGTGACAACTGAGGAAAAACGAGGCTATTTGGTTCGCATATTAGAGGACCGCGGGTACTTATTGGACATGCATAAAATTATGGTTTCCAATGATCTTGAATGGGTGAAGGCATATGATGCTTTTGCAGAAGCCACTTATACTGGTGAACGCCTGCTTGATCGGAAAACCAAGGAACTGCTGCAGGTGGTGGTAGAAGCGGCTCTGCGAGCCGAAGTAGGCCAAATTGAGGCTCACGTTAGAAATGCTATCAATGCCGGAGCGACGCCGCAAGAGGTGCTAGAAGCTCTAGAAACGGTCGTGATGCCTATGGGAATGCTTGCATTGCGACGAGGGCTACAAGCGTGGGCCGCTGCCGTCGATCCTGAGATCATAGATTTAGATGGCGATTAGCAATTTATTAAATCTTGGTGGGTTACAGCCATAAATTTCCCTGCCTCTGGTGTCAAAGGGCAATGTTGATGGCCTCTGCTACTGCATCTCCAACTTCGGTCGTTTTCGCATGTCCACCCATGTCAGGTGTGAGATGCTCTCTTGCTTCGAGGACTTTCGTTACTGCGTTTTCTAGCGCAACCGACGCTTGTGTCTGTCCCAAGTGCTTTACCATCATGGCGCCTGAAAGGATGGCAGCCATCGGGTTTGCTATCCCTTTTCCGGCTATGTCCGGTGCACTGCCATGTACTGGTTCGAACATAGATGGCCAGCGTTTTTCGGGGTCTATATTTCCGCTTGCTGCTAAACCCATACTGCCGGTGATGATAGCTGCTATGTCTGTCAGAATATCTCCAAACAAGTTGCTAGCGACTACTACGTCAAAAGACTCAGGACGTCGAATAAAATCCATGCACGCTGCATCGATCAACAGAGAATCAGTATCGATGTCAGGGTAGTGTTCTGATACTTCTTGGAAAATTCTGTCCCACAGGACCATCCCATATCCAAGAGCATTAGATTTGGTGATCGAGGTGACTTTCTTCTTGCCTTCTCGTTGTCGCGCTAACTCGAAAGCAAATCGCATTACACGCTCACAGCCATATCTTGTGAAAATAGAGGTCTGGGCCGCGATCTCTTGAGGGAGTCCCTCGTAATGAAAGCCACCAACGTTGGCGTATTCTCCCTCAGTGTTCTCACGTATGACTGCCATGTCTATGTCCCCTGGCTGGACCCCCTTCAACGGCGATTCGATCCCGATGACCAGTTTGCTAGGACGGAGACAAACGTACTGATCAAACCCTCTTCGGATAGGAAGCAGCAGATTGTTCAATGTTATGTGGTCCTGTATGTCCGGATGTCCTACAGCACCGAAGTAGATGGCATCGAATGCGCTCAAGGTCTCCAACCCGTCTTTAGGCATCATTTCGCCTCGGGTAAGGTAAAAGTCTGATCCCCATGGGAACTCTTCAAACTCCCAAGAAATTCCATATCTCTTACCTAAAGATAGCAATGATTTGATTCCTTCATCGATTACATCTACACCTATGCCGTCACCACGTATGACGGCTATTTTGAATTGTGATTTGCTCACACTGGAATTATTGATGGTCATAAATTGTCACTTTGAACCTTTAGGTTATGAATTACGTTCAGCGTAAGAAATCAGAAATGGGAGTGTCTACTGTGCGACCAGGGGTTAAATGCGCTGGACTATTTTAGGTATCTCAGACACGCCGGTTTCCGATCTGTGCCAAATTGCAGGACTGACTTCTTGGACGAGATCTGAATCTCTCTGTGAATTCCTTTTCCATTAACGGTTACTTCTGGAGATTCTCAGTCCGCAGCGGGATTGGACGCATCCAATTTGGTTTAAACCCTATCTAGCGATTCTTGGGCCGCAGCTATACCCGCTCCTATTGGCGCTTCGTAACCTTCGCTGGGGAGAATGGTTTCTAGTGCTGATAGCAAAGATATCACGTTTTGGGGACGGCATGCTTCTCCCATTAAACCGACTCGCCAAGCCTTACCTGAAAATTTCCCCAATCCTCGTGAAATCTCAATGCCATACTCATCAACCAGCCTTTGGCGAACACGTCTTTCATCTACCCCGTCTGGTGCCCATACAGGTGTAATTTGTGGTAGCCGGGATTTGGGATCAGAGATAATTTGCAGGCCCATGGCTTCTAATCCATCGCAAAGGGCGGAAGCTATTCCTCGGTGTCGTTTGAACCGGTTGTCTAACCCTTCTTCAAGTATAACTCGTAAACCCTCATACAAAGCATAGAACATTGATGCCGGAATTGTATGGTGATATGTACGCGCAGCACTCCAATATTCTGCTATTAGAGACAGATCTAGGTACCACGTTTGGGGGGGTTGTTTTCGGTTCTTTATAACCTGCATCGCTACTTCGCTGATCGCTACTGGTGCTAGGCCAGGCGGGCAACCCAAGCATTTTTGGGATGCACTGAAACAGTAGTCCATACCGATAGTGTCGAAACCAACTTCACTGCCACCTAACGATGTTACGGCGTCAACCATAAGCAATGCGTCGTGATCCTTTACCAATTTGGATATTTCATCTAGGGGTTGAGCTATTCCGGTTGACGTTTCTGCCTGTACCAATCCAACCAGTTTGACAGACTTGTGTTTTTTCAACTCTTCTTTTATAGCTTGAGGATTCAAAGATTTCCCCCATTCACCCTCTACTACGTGAACGTTTGCTCCTTGACGTTTTGCGATCTCGATCATACGATCACAGAAGAAGCCATAGGAGCCTATGACTACAGTATCTCCCCGTTCTACGAGGCTTGCTATTCCGGCCTCAATTCCGCCGGAACCTGTGGTAGGAAGTGCCATATTGAGGGCGCCATAACTTTGAAATAACTCTCCCAACATTCCTGCTATACCGTCCACTACTGGGAAGAACTCTGGTTCACTGTACCCAATCACTGGAGTGGATAGGGCCTTTAAAACCCGACTGTGTACATTAGTTGGTCCCGTGCTAAGAAGCACTCGATCTGAAATATCGAGTTCAGGATATAATTTTTGTGTCATTATGCTATGTAGAAACATCCTTTCCGAGTCTGCAGTGCATTAACATAATTAGATATAGACTAGCACTGCGAAAGGCTAGCAGGACCCTCAAAACCTGTCAAGGAGCCCATTCTAATTGATCTGTGAGATTAAATAATATAAATCATTGGATAGAGTTCGCGTGAACTTAGTTGCTCAATAATTCTAGTAATTAGGTGTCTAAATTGGAAGTGGTATCAGGGAATTTTAGACTTGTCGGTTGGTCGTTGGCCGTGATGTTGTTAGTGATCGCCTCTATTTCGTGTAATACAGGTGAGACGACTTCATCGGAGGATGGTTATGACTCCATCCTTGGCACTAGGGATCTGAATGTAGGTGAAAATCGTTTCACGTTTGTTATCGCGTCCAGAGATGGTCAAATTATTGAAAACGCTGATGTTGAGTTGCAATTCCAGATACATGAAGGTGAGGTTACTAGGCCTAAGTTTGTATCAACGGCTATATACCGGGAAATCAAAGGTATAACTCCTCATGTCCATCCAGATAGCGAAATCCACGAGCATATCGACGCACGAGGCTTTTATGTTGTTGATAACGCATTATTCGATGAAATGGGTGTCTGGTCAGTTTCATTCGTTGCTAGTTCTGCCGCGGGGGAAGGTTTGGGCGTCAGAGACTTAGCGTTTAATGTTAATGAGACCTCGGCTGCAATAAGTATTGGGGCCCGGCCTCCAGCTACAGAAAACCTTATTGTTTCAGATGTGGTTTCTGTAGACGAACTTTGTACGCGCAGTTCAGATGATGGAATGCATCATTTTTCGGTGAGCGAAGCATTGGAGCAACGTAAACCGTTCGTTGTCGCATGGGCAACTCCGATGTTTTGTGCTAGCACTATGTGCGGTCCCGTGTTGGATGCCATAGTCCGGATTGCTAACGATTATAGTCCGGCAGTTAATTTCGTACACATAGAACCTTTTGATCTCGAATTAGCTCGGAATGAAGGTAGACTTGTTGCCTCTGATCTAGTTATGGAGTGGGGAATTGCTAGTGAGCCATGGGTATTCGTTATGGATAGCAATGGGCAGGTCGTTTCTCAATTCGAAGGCCTGGTGACTGGTGATGAGATACGTTCCTCTTTAGATCTCATCTTATCTGATTGACTGCATGGTTCTACCTGAAAACTAGGTCTATAATGCTACTCTTAACGTGTAGATATGGTCATCTAGGAGGCGAGTTATCAAAGCCATAGATATGCATGTCCATGTACCGCGTCAGCCTGGTCTTGACGATGTGGAGGTTGAGGGGCATCTCAGGAGCTATTTTGGTTTGAAAGACCCCGCCGTAGATGCTGATAACATGGCCAGAAAATATAAAGAATGGGATATCCTAGGTTTAATTTTCTCTGTCGATACTGAAATCACGACTGGGGAAACACCAGATTCCAACGATTATGTCTCGGATATTGTTAAAAATTACCCCGACCAGTTTGTTGGCTTTGCAACCGTTGATCCCTGGAAAGGGAAAATGGCTGTTTTGGAGTTGGAAAGATCTGTGACCGAACTGGGGCTCAGGGGTCTCAAACTGCACCCGATTCATCAAGCATTCTTCCCCAACGATCCTAATTTCTACCCCTTATACCGCAAGTGCGCAGAGTTGGATGTCCCTGTTCTTTTTCACACAGGGTTTGCCGCCGCAGGAGCTGGGCATCCGGGAGGTGCAGGTTTCAAACTCAAATACAGTGCCCCAATCCCGGGTATTGATGATGTAGCTGCCGATTTTCCAGATCTAACCATAATAATGGCTCATCCTGCCTGGCCTTGGATTGAAGAACAAATTGCCGTCACTCTTCATAAGGCCAACGTCTTTCTGGATCTCTCTGGCTGGAGCCCTAGGTTTATTCCTGAATCCCTTGTGCGTGAGGCCGACACTCGTCTTCGGGATAAAGTGCTTTTTGGTTCGGACTACCCTTACTTGCCGCCAGATCGTTGGTTAAAAGAGTTCGAATCTCTTGCCATTCGGGATGAGGTCCGGCCAAGAATATTGATAGAGAACGCCAAAAGAGTGCTTAAGATAGCTTCTTAGGTATTCGTAGTGGCCAGGATATATGGTCGATGTCTCTAGAGCCTTGATATTAAAGACTTAACCTAGCCTGCTCCTGTGACTTCAATAATTGCGCCCGAAACAAAACTTGAATCTTCTGATGCCAAAAATCCTGCAACTTTGGCAATTTCCTCGGGCCGACCCGGCCTCCCCATCGGAACCCGAGTCCACATATCTTGTTGCTCTGCTTCTGAAAGTTCATCGTATCGTTTTGCTACACGGGCGTCCGATTCAGTAAGAATAAATCCTGGCATTATAGCGTTAACATTTATTCCCCACGGCGCCAGATCTTTTGCCAATTGTTTTGTGAATCCATCGACACCGGCTTTTGCTCCAGCGTAAGGCAACCGTGCCGCGGATGTGCCTCGTGGCCCAAATGTTCCTCTGGCAGATCCAGAGGAGAAATTAATTATCTTGCCGTAGCTATTTTCTTTCATGTGAGGTGTGATCGCCCGACAGCACAAAAATGCGCTTTTCAGATTACTATCGATTATAAAATCCCAAAGATCTTCGCTCACGTCTTCAATATGATCTATGCCAACGTTCCCACTCCCTCCCGCATTATTAACTAGTATGTCGATTCTGCCGAAGGTTTCGATTGTGCGTCGGACCATTTCATTGGCTTCCGCTGGCTGAGTAAGATCTGCACCAAACGCTACCACTTCCCCGCCTTCTTCACGGATTTGAGCAGCAGCGGATTCCACCTTGTCTTTTTGTACGTCACATGCCATTACTTTGGCGCCTTTGCTTACTAGTTCTCGGACTATTGCAACACCAATGCCCTGCGCGGCACCGGTGACGATAGCGATTTTTCCTTCGAATTCCATCTTATTCCTCTCTATCCTCTTACCGTCAGTTTCCCTGCAGAATAACCTCCGTCAACGTAGATTACTTGTCCAGAAATGTAATCTGCGAGCGGTGATGCCAAAAATAAAACTGCATTGGCTATTTCAGATGGCTGGCCTCTTCGGCCCAATGCTACCTGTGCTAAAAAGTTGGCCCTGTATTCGTGGCTGACCTCTAGGTTTGCTGGGGTCTCAGTGAGTCCGGGACCTACCGAGTTTACAGTAATTCCGTATTGGCCTAGTTCCATTGACAGAACTTTTGTGAATTGAACGACGCCTGCCTTTGCCGCACAATAAGCTCCGCCTGCGTATCTTCCGTTAGCAGCCGCAGTTGATGCTATATTTATAATCCTTCCGCCTTTGCCTTGTTTAATCATCGATGCGCCGGCCGCTTTTGAGCAGAGGAACTGGCCTTTCAGATTTACACCCAGGACGCGATCCCAATCTTCTTCTGTCATCTCGACTATCGTCGCTGTAAATCCGAACCCTGCATTATTGACTAGAATGTCCACTCCCCCAAATGTATCTTCTGCCGCTTTTATCAGGGAGGATACCTGGTGGCTATCCGACACGTCTGTTGTAATCGCCTGAGCCCTGCCACCATGTTCTATAATTTCATCGGCCGTCTTTTGGCCTGCTTCACCGTTCACGTCGCCTACTGTAACAGCTGCACCATGGACAGCTAAAGTGTGAGCTATTTCCTTCCCGATCCCAGATCCAGCTCCGGTGACTACAGCAGACTTCTCGTTCAAATGAATTTCCATTTTGCATCTCCAAATTTAGGTCTTGTCTTAGGTCACTACTATCGTAGCAAAGACGTTTATTCCTCGCTACTGGCCTACAGAAAATGATCCGAGCATTAATTTAAACTAAACCGTGGCACAAAGAAACGGGTCAGAATCTTGTGGATCCGAACTGAAGATATTTGGTTAATAAGATCGAGCAATCGGTTCTCATACAATGTCCTATTTCTGCGGTATTCCATTTTTGATCCATTGTGCGACCCGTTCGCCTATCATGATCGTTGTCGCATTTGGATTCGCCCGCACATGCTCCGGAAAAACCGATGCGTCTGCTACCCGTAGTCCATCTATTCCATGAACTTGGCAATATTGATTAACCACAGCTTTTTCATCGTTAGCCGGTCCCATCTTGCAGCTTCTTACTAAATGGGGTGCTGGAACAACGTGTGTCCGACACCAATGATCTAATGCTCCATCCTCTGATAGCTCAGCGTCTGTGGGAGCAACTCTTTCAGAGAATACACCTGTGTATGGGGATTCTTTGCCAATTTGAGATGCCAACCTGACGCCTTCCCGCATTCTTGCAACGTCTTGTGGTTCGTCCAGAAATCTGAGGTCAATATCGGGAGCCTCCATTGGGTCGGTCGATCGCAGTCTAATGACACCTGAACCTATGGGCCGTTCAAGGATGACGTGGAATCGGCTGTAATATTCGCCATCAACTAGAAAGTTTGGGTAAGGGCTAATATACATGTCATTAAATAAATTAGATCCTTCAGCGGTATAGCGTAATCCTACCTGACTTGACGCTGGTTTTTCATTTAACCCAGGTTTGTGTTTGAACCATACGGGTATTAGTGGGTGGTCTTGGAGGTTTTCACCTACTCCAGGAAGATGGTGAACTAGAGGTATTCCTACTTGTTGTAGATGTTCTTGCGGACCTATTCCAGACCTCAAAAGGACTGATGGAGACCCTACTGCCCCACAACTCAACACTATCTCGTTTGCTTCAAGTTGGTAGATTTCGCCCCCGCTTTCAACTTCAACCCCTACCGCTCGCTTACCCTCGAAAAGAATTCGCCGTGCAAGGACGTTTCCTCTTACTGTGAGGTTCATACGGTGACGGTTTGGGTTTAGATATGCCATGCTGGTGCTGACACGGGTTCCTTTGACATTATTTAACGGTCGTGGTCCTACTCCGGTCGTATCTGGTAGGTTCATGTCAGGACATTCAGGGAATCCTGCTAGTACGCAAGCGTCGGTAAAGGCTTTCATGCTAGCTTGCAAGTTTTCGGGCTTCACACGCTGCACAGGTATCGGTCCAGTTTTTCCATGGAAGTCTCCACCGTAGTCTAAATCTGTTTCCATTCCGAGAAATATCGGAAGCAAATCCTGGTATGACCATTCGTTGTTTCCGAGAGAGACCCATTCTTCAAAATCTTGGTGGAGGCCCCTAATAAAAATCGTCCCGTTGACGGCACTCCCGCCTCCGCTCACCTTGCCGCCGAGAATTTCAACAGGGTTTTCTTGGTGCCCGTTCGCTTTGGCACTCCATCTCCACATATGTTTCCCGAATGTTACTCGGTGAACATCGTTTCCATCTTTTACCTCGTCAGGGATGTTCTCGAAAACCGGATAGTCATATCCGGCCTCTAGAAGCAGAACGGACTTTTGTTCGTCTTCGGAGAGACGTGCAGCTACTGTGGCTCCTCCCGAGCCACCGCCTAGTACAATAACGTCATACCGCATCCAAATTCACCTCTACATATTTAACGGTTTTGGTTGTTTAGGGAGCTCAATTGTGACTCGGCTTTTTCAATGACTCAACATTGATTTGGGATCTTTGGTCCAGATGTGGATTTAGGAAGGACCGATCAATGGGTCGAACCCTTCTGGTAAAGGTATGTCAAGAGCAGCTATTGCCAATGCGAGTGAGACGTAATAATTAATCAACAATGTCAGGTCAACCGTTCCGGAGTCGCCTAGCCTGCCTCGAACTGCCTCAAAGGTTTGATCTTCCACTTTGTGTTTTTTTAACATCTGCCAAGCGTAGTCGACAATAGCTGCCTCTTCTGCAAAACTGCTGTCCGGCAGTACACCGTTTTCGATAGATTTTATGACCTGATCTGCCACACCAGCATCTCTTGCAAGGGGTTCGTGGGCACTCCAAACATACTCACTTTCGACAGCTTTTGCTCCTGCTAAAATGCCTACTTCTCTTAAGCGTCTTTCAACTGGTGACAGAGCCCTAAGGTAATGCCCTAGGTGAGCAAATCGTCCTGCGCCTTCCGGGCTGTGGAGCAGGGTTTTATAATTGTTAACAATGTAACCCCTAGTTTTCGTGATTTCGTCATAGACTTTTTGACCCTCCGTAGGAAGATCCTGTCGCTCTAATGCTCGTAGACGGGCCATTTTGATCCTTTCGTTTATAAGGGTGTAGGTATTCCTTGGGATAGACTTTTGTAACAGAGGTTATGATAATTCGAGGTTTTAGACTCGTCAAACATATTTATACGCGTGCTGTAGAAGTTTTTGTTCTGTCTCAACTCTCTTAGGTTTGAGACTCGAGCCTCAGTGGATAAGATCTCTTGGGTTCGTATGAACTGTTGCGAGATCTGCTTATGAGAATAAGGTTGTTATGGGACATCTGCGTTCATCGCGGTGCAAGGCGTGCATGAAAAAAGAAGATTCCCAGTGCGTCGTAAATCACGTCCGATGCTTGACTATGGGGGTGTTAGCGCATACCGTTTCAGCTTATTCCAGCGTCTGGATAGTCGCTCCACGGAGGAAATATCATGTCGACCCCAATAGTCCCTTTGGTAAAAGAAGTTGGTAGGGTTACGTCTTCGCAGGTACCACTCGATTCCCAGCAACAAAAACGGTTCGAAGGTCTTATAGAGAGCCTCGTCATGATAGACCTACATCAGCATCCGTTCGTGTTTCCTGAGAATTTGGACCTATTTGCAGAATATCTACGGAGTGGGGATTTCAGATGGGGATATGAGGCTATGCGCCATGGTGGGTTTAGCGGGGTTGCAACTGCAAACGTCCTTGCTTGTCTTCTTAACAGTCATGATGTTTCTTTTATCAGGTTTGACGACTTGGTTAGCGAGCTTAATCAAATGATCTCTGATCTTGCGTTACATGGTGATATAGCCATAAAAGTTGGCAATGCAGATCAGATCATCGCGGCCAAGAATTCTGGCAAACTAGGAATTTTTCCAACAGTGGAGCATTTGGCCATCGGTAATCGAATCGAGCGAGTTGATCTTCTTTACAACTTAGGAGTGCGTCTAGCAGGGATGGTCTATAATCGGAAGAATTATGTTGGTGATGGTCTTAATGAACGTAACGACGGTGGCCTGAGTGATTTTGGTATAGAAGTCCTCCACCGTATGAACGAACTTGGCATGGCCGCTGATCTTTCACATGCTTCCCACCAGACAGCCATGGATATAATAGAATTTTCTAAAGCTCCGGTAATTTTTAGCCATAATCAGGCCTACACTCTTCGTCAGACGAAGCGGTCACGGAAAGACGAGGAACTGATTGCTTGTGCAAGCAATGGCGGACTGATCGGCATCACAGCGGTACCTAACTCACTTAGCGACGACCCTGAACAGGACATTGGGTGTGTTTTAGATCACTATGACTACATGATCAAACTAGTAGGAATCGATAGTGTAGGGATAGGGACTGATACAACGATTGGTGATCATGTAGGGTTTCATAAGAAAATGATGGCACGGGACGCTCCGGCAGTACTTCCCGCGCCTTATCTGAACGGACTTGAATCACCGGCTGACGGCAAGAACATCATTAGGGGACTTATCGTTCGCGGGTACTCTGATGACGAGATTAAAAAGGTAGCCGGAGGGAATGCTTTGGCGTATTTCAGACGGGTGATGAATTAATCAGGCTGTTGTGGCAATGTAGACTGCAATTCGGGCTCAGGATGTACCTCGAATGTTGTCATAGTACGTCCCATATTGGCGTAATATCCAATTAACAAGGACAAGTCCACCACGCCCGCATTCCCGAGAATCTGCTGGGCGCAATCAAATACTGAGTCTGAGACCTTGTGTTCTCGCAACAACTCGAAAGCAAATTCTGCTATGGTGCGTGTTTCTAAGCTGGCGGTTGTAGGAATGAGTCCCTTCCCAAGAGATTGTATGGTGGTTTTACTGACTCCATCGCTAGGCGCTAACAACGCGTGATGTGTCCAAATCCAACTGCTATTGACGCTTCGAGCTGTGGCTAATATAGCTATTTGACGCAACTGAGGTGGCACCTGACAGCGAAACCTCAAGTATTCCCCCAGTTCAGAGAATCTCCTGGCAGCCTCAGGGCTATGGAGGAGGGTTCTATAATTGTTCTTCAGGCCATAACCCCGTGTGTTCTCGTACCAGCTCCATACTTCCTTTCCCTTCTCAGACAGATCTGTCTTTTGCAATGGTCTCAACCTAGGCATTTGTGCCTCCATTAACGTGTATCAAAACTTGAATCTCTGCAATAAACGTATGTTTTTACAGACGGACTAGTCAGATGAACATACGACAGAACAGGTGGCGTTATTATCAGCAAGGCGCAGACAATGAAATGTGATATGGGTTGTCCCCATCCGGTTCTTCTAGTTTAAGGTATAATAAACAGCCTAGAATTGTAATCTAACGGAGAACTTTTATCGAGGCTGAATAGATGGCTATCGAACGAAACAACCCTGATGGAATGGCACCTCCAACAGGATATTCTCACGTCGTCAAAACTAAAGATGAAGTTTATATTGCTGGTCAAGTTGGTTTGAAACCTGACGGTACCTTGGCTGGACTAGATATTGAATCTCAAGCGGACCAGGTCTACCAAAATCTCCAAGTCGCTCTTTCCTCTGTTGGCGCAGGATTTGCGGATGTCCATCGTATCAACGTGTTTTTAACGAATCGTGAAGACTGGATTGCCGCACGTGCGGCACGGGACAAATATTTTGGAAATACTCCGCCCGCGAGCACAGTGGTCCATATATTGGGACTCCCTGACCCGAGGTTCAGAATAGAGGTTGAACTAACGGCCTCAGTTGTCTGAACCGTGCAGCCTCGTGGTTGCATATTAGCCGTCTGCGGTTATCGGTAGTCCGGGCGCCGTTGTCGTTCTAGAGAAAGCCGGCATTACCTCTTCGGAGAATCGTTGGAGTTGTTCCAAGATTATATTTTGCGGGGTTCCCACAGGCTGACCTACATTGACCCGATTCAAACCGGGATACTTTTCCTCAACTGCTTTCAGAGATTCAATAATATCGTCCGCCGGTCCACATAAAAATCCTCCGCCTTTGACTGCGCTTTCGATGGTTGGAAGGTCTGCGGTTGGTGCTAGTCTGGGGTCAGACATAGCGAATATCTGATCTTCGCTGAGAGTTCGTACTAATCTCAGAGGTCCGAACATTTTTAAGTTTTCCTCGAAATATCCGGCGGCCTCTTTCATTCCTTGCTCTTTTGTGTCTGCCATATAAACGTGGAATCCAATTGCTAACCCATGACCAAGTTCTGTGTTTTGGCCTGCGTCTGCGAGAGCATCGTGGTATGCCACTAGATTGTTTTCCATGGCCCCACCATCCGCGACACCTCCTCCTATGATTCCATTTATCCCGTGCTTTGCCATGAATGCTAACGCTCTGCTGGACGCGCTTTGAATAGGTTGCCAACATTCCACCGGCCTATTTAATGGTCTTGGAACGAGCGTCAATTCTTTGAGTTCGTAATCCCGGTACTGAACGTCCGGCGGCAATGTGTAATATCTCCCACGGTGAGAAAAAGATCGCTCGTTGAACGATTTCAGGATGATTTCAACTTGTTCTTCAAACAGCTCTCTATTTGCTGTTTGATCTAATAACGGAGATCCAAATGTTTCTACTTCTCGTGTGTGGTAACCGCGCCCCACGCCGAATTTCAGCCTTCCTCCAGTCAGATAATCAGCCGTAGCAAAATCTTCCGCTAGGCGTAACGGATGCCACATTGGAGCTATGTTGAACCCACAGCCGAATTTTAGATTTTGGGTTAGGTGAGAAAGGTGAACACTCAACAATGGGATGTTGGGTATGCATTCGTACCCTTCTAGTTGAAAATGATGTTCAGCCATCCATAAAGTGTCATATCCGAATTTGTCCATGGATTTAGCTATTGCTTCTGTCTTATCGAACACCGTGGCTAGATGTTCGTCGCTAATAGAACGTTGGTTTACTGCTGTCCCAGCATAGCCCACATTGTCCATATCTATATGTCCAGCGAATAAACTGTCGAAGTGTGTGATCACGGTTGATCTCCTTCTATCATTTCATTGATCCATATGTTTTTAGATGCCAGTTTGGTGTAGAAGTTGTCAAACTGAACCTGTTGCGATTTTTTCCACCAGTGTATTCCTGTGACAAGCTTCCGATGTCAAATCTCTGGATATAATAAGCCAGTATTTGTACGAATACGATTATGTATCGATCCAAGCGTGGCGCCAGCCTGGTAAGTCAACTTTCCAGATCCCTTCTTCTAAGAACATAGGTATGATGAGCCCGTTTCGCACTGTGCCTTTTTCGGCTAACTCATGGTTGTTGGTCATCGAAAAGGGGAGGAAAGCGAACGCATTATCCGCATCGATGTAGCTGGTTGGAGCTACACCAAGGTCTGACAAATCTTCGAGTGGCCAATATTTTAGTACTGCTTTTCTGAAGTCTTCCATCATTTGTTTGTACATGGGATGTGAGGGGTCGTGGGCAGCTTGGTACACGAGTTGTAAGTCTATTTTGTTTTCAGTTCCCCAGATCCCTTGACGTACTCCCTTTGATTCTTTCGAAAGCAATTCCCAAGCTCGATCCATATGGTGATCGCGGATGGCTTCTGCAAACCTCCCAGCTTGGTTTCCGCATTCATCTGGTGAATTATTTAGGCGTCTTCCAGGGACTCGCATCTATGACTCTCACGGCCTTAAAGTGTTAATAATGGTGACCTGATATAGGGTCGAAAACTACACATTTTTGGGTTACTTGCAGTCCTAATATATCGCGGCACTTCACCATAGTCCGGAGTGCATCAGAGGGATTATTGTAACCCTCTTCTGAAAATATACGCATCATATCTCTGCCCCTCTCTGCTATGGCCGAGCACTTTCGGTTGTATGCCTCTTCAAGTGTTAACCAATCGCCGTAGGGTAACAGGAAGTATAATTCGCAAAACCTGCATGCCCAGGTAGTCCACCATAGGCTTCCGATTTCTGGAACTGGACTTTCTGATAGCCCTTGTTCTGCACCCTTAAAAAGATGTTGCTGGATATGAGTTCTGTCGAAAGGAAACGGTAATAGGAGAGATTCTATTGATGGATGATCAATCATTTCTTCGATGTCACCACACACTCGGGCCTCTTCGGATTCTGAGGTGTAGCTCTTTCCGCGTAACGGAGTCGGATACCCGCGTCTCCGCAAAACTACATGCATTAATTCGTGTGCTACATGGTAACTTAGAGCAGCATCAGGTAGATTCATCCAGTGAGGTAGTACTCCGGGTGAGGGATGGTACGAATCAGCGCCGAAAACCGACCGATGTCCTTGCTCTATAAGGGTCGTAGGGATTTCTGTCTCTACTCCTAGTGATTCCCAGAACTCGTCGAACGGTGCGACTAAAGCTCTACCTAATATCTTCATACAGAGACCCTCAATTCGACGCCTCGGTGTATCTTGAGATGTTAGATAAGTATACACAATGGGGTAATGTAAGGGTCTACAGGGCTAGTGAGAGCAACCATTAAGAGTTAGCAGGTCGTTAGAATCAGATAAAGTCCAAATGTTTCAAAAACAGTAATTTATATAATTTTTGTCAGATCAATCGGCTTTGTTTCCGGCAGGCTAGATCAATGATTCAATCAAAGTCCGGGCCTCGGACTGCTTCATGGTCCGAGGGATTGTTCCGAGGCGTTCCCATGGGACACATCTCATTATTCTATCCAGGTCTTTTGTAGTAGCTCCCATTGGCCTGAGCTTGGTGCGCAATCCACAATTTGAAATGAGCAGTTGTATCCTAGAGCAGGCTTCATCAAGGTTGTTTACTCCCATGGCGCTCCATAGATCAGTTAGTTTGCGTTCTATTGACTCGATATTCCAACTGAGGCAAGAACTAAGCGATACTCCGACCGCTTCTCCGTGAGGAACGCCCCAGAATATAGTTAACGGTCTTGAAAAAGCGTGACAGATGTTGGGGCGGCTGTTTGTGTATCCTATTCCTGACCACGTCGCCGCTAACGCACAGTTTCTTCGCGCTTCCTTCTCGCCGTTTATGCAGGAATTCTCGAGATTTTGTAAGTATAATTCGATCACTTTTAAAGCTATCGAGTCGGTTGGTGGCTGAGATTCCAGTGACCAATAAGACTCGAATGCACTGGTGAAAGCATCCATCCCAGTTGCTGCGGCAAGATCCTTGGGCATTGAAAATGTGAGTTCTGGATCTACTAGTGCCACCTCCGGGAACATGTATTCGTGATTTATATTGCAACTTCTTTCTATATCCATTTGCCATAGCGCAGCTCCTGATGTCACTTCGCTGCTGCTACCCGACGTCGTAGGGACTGCGATGAAAGGTAAGCCACGGTTAGTTATTTTCTTTTGTCCTTGACCATATTCTAAAGAGGTTCCGTCATTGTTAAGTAAGATGGCGACAAGTTTTCCTAGGTCCAGCGCACTGCCCCCTCCGACGGATACGACGATGTCTGGTTCGGACTTACGACATAACTCAACAGCTTCATCTACCAACTCAGGGGATGGGAATGGCAACGCACCATCGAAATGCGTAATTTGGTGGTCCTTTAAATAATGCGTAATCCGACCTAGTACGCCTTGTGACTTCAGGCTATTCTTGCCCGTCACAAGGAAGATTCGAGCTCCGCTGCTTTTTTTGTCTGATATTATGTGGCCGAGTTTGCTTAGAGAGCCATCTCCAAACACGATCCTGGTCGGCATGTGAAAGTCGAATCCTTTAGCTATTGGGGTCTCCATGTTGTCTCTCTTCTCGCAATTAGTGGTGAGACTAGCGATACTGTATCCAAGCGATTATACCAGTTGGGTCAGACCCTAGTGACATTGACCCTAAATAGGGACGGGAATAAAATCGGTTTGAGAAGTCGAGACTTTGTTCGAGAAAGGAGCTTTATATGCGAGGTGGTGATGCGGTCGTACTTGCCTTAGAAAAAGAAGGCGTTAGATATATATCAGGATTCTCGGGTGGTGGATTAGCCCCTCTTTGGCCGGGTTTACGTCGATCCTCTGATATCACGGCGTTCTCCACTAGGCATGAACAACATGGAGTAGTAATTGCAGATGGTTATGCTCGTGCGTCAGGTGGAGTTGGAGTCGCAATGACTGGTACTGGCCCTGGTGCTACAAATACCCTGACGGGAATTGCTGGATGCTTTGCGGACAATGTGCCGGTGCTACTCCTGATGGGACAACTCGCCTCCACTAACCTAGGGAAAGAATACCAACAGGAGATACCATCATCTATCTTCGATGATGTGGTTAAATGGAAAGGGACGATGGTTCGGCCGGAAGAAATCCCTAGTTTAATGCGGCGTGCTTTTACCGCTCTCCGCACTGGATCTCCAGGACCAGTAGTTTTAGAAATGCCACAAGATGTGCTGACCGCTGAAATCCCGGATGATTCTGTTCAGTACAAACCTGTGGGTTCTGGTATTAAGGCATCTCCTGATCACAGAGCTATAGATTCTGCGGCTGCATTGTTGGTGTCAGCTCAACTTCCAATATTAAACGTTGGTGGTGGTGTTCTTTCCGCAGGGGCGTTTGACGAGGCCAAAGAGTTGGCTGAAATTCTTTCAATGCCGGTTGCCAGTACATTGGTCGGGAAAAGTGCATTCCCAGAGAATCACCCGCTTTCTTTAGGTCTTGGCGTATATCCGAGAAGTCGCTATGCTACCGGTCCTGCTTTACATATGAATCGAAAAGCCGACGTGGTTTTGTCAGTTGGGACTTCTCTTCGCCAACCCCATGGCACTGATGGGCGTGCCATCCCGGACGGAGTGAAGTTCATCCATGTTAATGCCGATCCTGGCGATTTGAATAAGGTTTATCAAGCTGATGTCTCGATTCTGGGGGATGCTCGAATAGTATTAAGCGACCTTTTGAAAGCCGTCAAGGAACGAATCAGCGGCTCGGGTGGCATGAAAGAAGATATTTTAGCGGATATACAAAATGCCAAATCTAGATGGCTCAGTGAGTGGACGAGCACCTTCGAGGATCCAACGAGTCCTACCAACGGATATCGGGCTGTCCAAGATTTAATGAACTCTGTTGATTTAGATAACACTATCGCCATACATGATGCCGGTGGTAGTCGAGGATATGTTTCGCCTTTTTGGGTCGCAACTCGCCCTCGCAATTACATAGGGATGGGGGGTATGGCTGCCATGGGATGGTCTATGGGTGCTGCTATAGGGGCCAAGTTGGCTCGTCCAGATCAACTTGTAGTCCATGTCCTGGGAGACTCCTCGTTTGGTATGACAGGTATGGAGCTAGAAACTGCAGTTCGCATGGGAATTCCCACACTTACAGTCGTCTTAAACAACGGGGGAATCGGGGGAAGTCTTATGGATATGGATGCGCCTGGATCCCCACCCAGGGAAGTAGTTGAATTAGGCGGTAACTGGAGCGAGGTGGCTGCAGCTCTGGGCGCTCATAGCGAACGAGTCGAGGATCCGTTGGATATCTCGCCTTCCATAACCAGAGCAATTAGGGCTACAGAAGCTGGTCAAACCGCATTGGTAGAGGTGATGATAAGGCCATTACCTACACCGGTTCTACCGGACAACTGGGGAATCTGAGTAATAATTATGGCTCAGTCTGGTGGGTTGTATCCAATCAGAGTGATGGTGACTTTTCATTCTCTGTTCTATACCCCTATTTATGCGACCGTAGCTTCAGGATTTTTTGAGTCCCAGGGAATATCTGTTTCGTTCCAAACATGTCCTCCCAAATACGCACATGGCCTGGCAGCTCTTACCCAAGGCGCAGCAGATATTGTTCAAAGTGGAATTATGCGCGGCATTATCGCTTTGGATTGGGGGGCGGAATCGGTACCTCCACACATAGCAAAGATAAATTCAAGGGATGGCTTCTTCCTTTTAAGACAACCATCAGATCATCCTTTTGACTGGTCTGATCTGTCTGGGTCGCGTGTCATTCCCTTGTCCTTTTCGCCAATGCCGTGGGCTTCGCTTCAATTTGCACTTAAAAACCACAGCATAGATTTGAATTCACTGGTTCTTCTCCACGGGTTGACTCAGGATGAGGCCTTGAAGGTATTTTGTGATGGTAAAGCTGATTTCATACACGTCCCGGAGCCAAACGCATCTAACTTGATTGATTCTGGAGTAGCGGATCTTGCGATTGCATTGGGCCCAGAAAATGGGCATGTTGCGTATAGCTCCTTTGCGACTACGAACCATCTGTTAGAGCATCACCCGGATACAATGGAGTGCTTTGTTAGAGGGTTTGGTAAAGGTCTGGAATGGATTGATGCTAGTCATGAATCTGACATCGCTGACGCTATAGGCCCATTCTTTGATGGAATTCCAAAAGATCTTTTAGTAAAAAGTATTGCGCGATATAAAGAGCAAGGTACGTGGTCGTCAGATCCCATGCTACGCGAAGATGAGTTTTATAGGCAACAGGATATTTTGATTAACGCAGGCTTGGTCAAAGCACGACAACCTTACTCTAAAGTGGTCCGTCCAGTCTTCACATAACAATCGCACCAGGGCTTGAAGCCGGCACTTCCATCTTTTGCCGGTTAGAGTATCTATTGTGTCCGGCGATAGTTAATTTAGTTAAGGAATCAAAAGCAACTTACCAGTGGAAGCGCGGCTTTGTAGTTGTCTGTGGGCTTCTGCTGCTTCGGAGAGGTGGAATTCTTTAGATATACGCAACTTTAATTCACCCGACAACAGCCAGTTCAATACGTCGTTGGCACGATTGGAGAGAGACTTTCGATCCGCTGTGTATGCGCCTAAGGCCGGGCGAGTTATGAACAATGACTTCGCGCTTAATATTCCGAGATCTTGCGGAGGCACTGGGCCGCTAGCAGCACCATAAAGTGCCATTACACCTAGAGAAGCTAAGCATGATATGCTCTTATCGAAAGTTGTCTTCCCAACAGCGTCATATACAACTTGTACCCCATGACCATTGGTCGCATTCAAGGTTTCTGCTTCAAAATCTTGATTCAGATAATTAATTACAATGTCTGCACCAGCGTCTCTGGCCAAATCCTCTTTTTCTTTTGTGGAAACTGTAGTGATTACTTTGGCACCTGCCCGTTTGGCCATCTGGATGACCATAAGACCGGTGCCGCCAGCTCCGGCATGGACTAGACAGGAATCCCCTGGCTGGAGAGGATATGTGCTGAATACTAAATAGTGCGCAGTCATACCCTGCAATAAAGAACCTGCGGCTGCACGCACATCTATCCCTTGAGGAAGTTTGATCAGCTGCCACGCAGGAACGCAGACCTGTTCGGCATAAGTTCCGTTGATACCACAGAATCCTACAAGGTCTCCAACTGATACTCCTTCGACTCCGTCTCCTACTTGTATTACATGCCCTGCGGCTTCTCTACCTGGTATTAAAGGTAGTGGAGCTGGCGAAACACCAGCGCGCGAGTTTACATCAGTGTAATTTACGCCTATCGCCTCTGTCTTAACCAAAGCTTCTCCGGGTTTCGGAGTCGGAGGCGTAACGTCATCGTATTCTAATACTTCGGGTCCCCCGAATCGGTGTAGTCTCGCTACTTTCATTTTGGTAAATCCCCTCTTAAGATCTGATAATCATATTTTAGAGGTACTAAAAACTAGTCTTAGATCCCGTGTAGGTATGCTGAATTAATTGTTACACCGATAGTGGCTCTTTCGTCTGTGGTAAAAGCCTAAAGGGTCGATTGGCATGTGGTTTAACAGCGAGACTCCTTACCATTCCTAGTAGCTAGGCAGTATGGGTGAGTCTACCAGCACCAGGAACTTTATATCCTCTGACGAGAATGCACTCGGGAATCTATGCTTATTCAGGTGCCAGAATCTCGCTACTCTCCCCCAAGCGGATGCTTTATCTCCAGACCTTTAGCCACACGCCATTGAATATATATGGTGGTTCCGGGACATTTGTCCTACGGGTAACTGGCTATGACTCCATGTTTTCCCTTCATCGTAACTACTGTAGACCGGTCCTAAGAGAGCACCACAGTAAATGTGTGAAGGCGCTGCTTGGTCTATAGTTACTTCGAAGGTTCTACTGGTTGGTATTTCTCCTAAATCCACTTGTTCCCACGTATTCCATAGATCTCGAGTTTTGAATAAAGCACCAGATTCTGTTGTACCTGGAGGTGCACCTCCCCCGCCGGCAGACGCAGCAAGGTACATCACATTTGGGTCGTTCGGTGTGATCACTATGTCACGGCAATACGATCCACCTTTAAACTGTTCAGGTATCCGGATATGTTCCCATCTTTCTCCCCTGTCACGGCTCACGAACATACCAATTTGTGCCGCAACAAACACAGTTCCTGGAGCTGCTTTACTCACCTGGACGCTGTGCATGTCCAAACTGTTGTTCCAAACATAGGGACCATCCGTGATGCTTCGCCAGGTTTCTCCGCCGTCGTTACTACCAAGAAGACCTCCCACCTCGATTACGGCGTACATATCAGACGGATTGGTTGGGTCTATTGCTATTTCTAGCACCCGTTTTTCAGTAGGTGGCATATACGTAGTGATATGGGGGAATTGTACATTGCCAGTGTTCATTTGTTTCCAAGTCGATCCGCCGTCTAGCGTTCGATGTATTTCACATGGCTCGTACCCTGCAAAGATAATATCTGGATCGTTTGGATGAACAGTTAAAGACCATACGCCAACTCCCGGCTTTCCGGCACCTAACGCTTCCCAGTTGTCTCCTCGGTCTTCAGACCTGTACACCCCATCCTGTGTACCGGCATAAACCACATTGGGTGTCTTAGGATTTACCACTAAGGATCTGACTTGAGGGCTATCTGGGAGACCTTTATTAATTGGAGTCCAGTCTGCCTCTCCATCAGTCCGGCGGAATAGGCCACCGGGGCCCGTATATTCACCTTCTGCAGCCAATCCCACATATAGTGTAGTGTGATGTTTTTCGGTAGTCATAGTATTCCTCCGGATTCAGATATGTGGATTCTTCGTGCATTCCTAAAGTTTGTCAAGCATATTCGGTGAAATGCTTCAGTCAACGAGTTTAAGAATTAACAAATTGGCGGATGTGATTCATCTGACGACTTCAGCCAATATCTCAATCGGTAGGCTTATAAGACTTCGGCTGAGGGTTCCGCAGTGCAGCAAAAAGAACGACGCCTGGAAGGGCGCAGAAACCCATGATAATGAATGCGGATTGATATCCGTAATTGTCAGTTAAAAAAGCTGTGAGGATAGGACCTACTATTAAACCGATCATCAGCACTATCGAAGATATCCCTGTAATAGCTGCGAAATACTTTCTGCCAAAGTAATCACCTCGTAGCACAGTTGTTAGTGGGGATCTGACTCCCCAGGCCACTCCTTGTACCACGACCGCCGCAACGACTCCTGTGTAGCTATCTGCGATACCCAATAAAAATAATGCGCTTGCATGTCCCACCAAGCAGAAAGTTGCTAGCAGATGCTTTGGGAAAATGTTTGCTAAAAACCCTGCCCAAATCTGTCCTTTCATGGATACTACGGTCATGATCATTAATAAGCTTGCTGCTTTAGAAAGCGAATACCCTAATTCATCTTGTGTGTAAGGCACCAGAAATAGACTAATAGTCGATACGACCATTAATCCAACTGCATGACCAGCTGCCAACATCCAGAAAGCACGGGTTTTCAGAGCTTCCTTCAGGGTAAAATCATATTCTACATGTTCGTTGTTTTGAGAATTTGATTCACCAGAAGTCGGTGTTTCGCCGTTTTGAGTTTGCGCAGAATAGTTTTTGTGTTGCCCGTCGGGAAGATATCCGTAGGGTTCGGGATTGTCTCTCATCACTAACGAGATTGGTATGCCGACAAGAGCAACGAAAAAACCGGCTCCTAGTGCAGTCATTTCCCAACCGACGTTCTCTATTGATTTTGCGAGGAGTGGAGAGAAAGCTATGCTACCAACACTCATGCCCAACATTGTTGTTGATATTGCTCGGGCTCGTTTTTTTCTAAACCAGTTGTTAAGTGTCACCATCACGGGATTGAACCCTGCGGTACTGGCACCGCCTGACAATACGAAAAAGGCTATATAAAACGTTAATGGTGAATATACTTTGCTGAGGGAGATGAATCCCAAAGCAAACACAACAAATGAGATTATCATGACCCTCTTCGCCCCGTAACGCTGTATGAGAAACCCTTCTACTGGTCCGAATAGGCCGCTTTCTACCCTGGAGAAGAGGTATGCACCTGACATTAGTGTTCTGCTCCATCCGAAATGGAGACGCATGGGTTCGAAGAAGAAACTGAATCCCGTGAAAAACAATCCATTCATCATTGCTTGTGCCACAAATCCGGTACTGACTATCCACCAGCCATAGAAAATCTTCTTCCTAGGATTAATCCAGTTAAAAGCTGGCATTATCTTTGGACACGCCTTGATGTCAATTTGATATACATGGAATCGAACATTTTACTGTGGGATGTCGTAATTCTTCTGCTCAGGTGTGGTGTTGGGAATTTGAAGTAGGTATGGTTCGCTATATCAAAGGTAGATAGACGTACTTTTACGGCCTGCGGAAATATCGGCAAGTTAGTTGTGAGACGGAAAAATTTCTGATTGGAGATCCAAGAAGAAAGGTCATGTGCTGAATCGAAAAGCTCTCTGGACATATGGTGACGAACAGGAGAACTTCTCGGGACATATAATTCATGCAGCCCCAATTATCTAATAAGGTGCTTTTATATTCGCAGCATTCTTGAGTTTATCCACGGTGAAATCTGGGGATTGGCAGGTGTCAATTATGATCCGCTCATAGTCCGCTATTTCTTTCACACGATCCGCCATCTGATCAGCGATTTCAAATGGGATAGATGTAACTCCATGCTTATCTCCATGAAGTAAGTCGCCATTGGTTACCCGTAGACCTCCTACAGTAACTGGCGTTCCTATCTCAACTAAATGGACGTAGGCATGTGAAACTGCAACCGACCCTGCAAAGAATTGAAAACCTAGTTGCCGTACTTCATCGAGATCTCGGACTGTTCCATCAGTGGCTACCCCTACTGCTTTCAAGGCCCGGTGGATGTTGCCGTTCACTTCTCCCCAAAGAGCTCCCAAGGGTGGATTATCTAGGTCGTGTATAACTATGAATCTAGGCTCCGGTACCGAGGATATCATGTCCCACCACTCTTCTCGAGGAACGCTTCGGCCTTCGGGATGGACTGATGAGATTGTTGCTGTTACTGCATATCCTACGACCGGAGAGAAGTCTGGGAAAACACATTTGATATCGGGTCCCATAAAGCCGCTGTTTCTAGGCCGAATATCGAACCCTTCTATAGCATTACACATGCTGGGGGAGTCTATTGTGGCCAAAGCAATTAGTGTTTCTGGGCTGACCGTGCGATACATTACGTCTCCTCTAGACTTGCATTGTGCGACTGAGACTGGCGGATTCAATTATTGTCCCGCAAGGGCTAAGAATCAAGAGCGTTTGCTGATACTTCGAGAATTATTTGCACTGAAAGCGCTCCAGGATTTTGGATTAAAACCCTCGCATCACGGGATACTGCTAAACAATGGACACAGCGCTCCGCATGGACTTGAAGAACCATCAACTTCCTGTGACTCTAATGAAATCATTGGGTGCAAACTATAGCCCTGACCTCCTTCACTCCTTCTGGCAAATGGAAATTATGCCATTTCACTCCGCCGGTTTCGGTGCCGAATACCTGTCCATCGCGGGTAGCACAATAAATGTTCTCGGGAGATTGTTGATTGATAGTCAACGACATCATTGTACTGGTTGCCGCGATTCCGTCATCGATCCGACACCATGTTTGTCCTAAATCTTTGCTTCTTATCAATCCACCATGATGACTACGGGCAGCTTTTCCTAGAGATACGTACAAAGTGTTGATATCGTTAGGGTCGAGTACAAGGTTCCGAGTGTATCCTATTGGGGAGACGTCGCTGATGTCTATGAAGTCCCAGTTATTTCCTTTGTCGTTGCTGCTAAACAATCCTTGGCGTGTGCTGATAACTACCATGTCTTTCTGTCCTGGCGGGGACTGGACTCCGTGTAAGTCTAGGGTATCTTCATTGGGAGCCAAACCTTTGTTAATGGATTCCCAGCTCTCTCCTCCGTCGTGGCTACGGCGAACGCCTCCTACTTCTACAGCTGCATAAATGGTTTGTTGTTCCCATGGATCTACAGCCAATCCGATCAGCCGAGAGTCAAAGCCTATATCGCAAGTGTCAGGGCCGGGTGTCATAGGGGTTCGTTTCCAGTTGTCGCCACCGTCTTCGCTTTTGTAAACTCCCGCCGGCGCTGTGCCCAACAACATTTTGTTGGTGTCTCCTGGGTAGAATAAGAACGACCACACACTTATACCCGAGCCAGGAAACCCTAATCTTTCCCAAGTATCACCTGTATCTTGACTCCTATATGGTCCATTGTGGGTCCCGACGTATATGACATTTGGCTCAGTTGGGTGAACGGCAAGAGATTGTACGCTGGGGTTGTCTGGCAGCCCGTTATGGATATACTGCCAGTTTTCTGTTCCGTCTTTTAAACGATACAAACCGTGTTGTTCTGCCCCTACAAATACCGCTTTATTATTGTTTGTCATGAAGTTACCTCCACCTTTGTTTGACAAGCAGTCGAGTAAGTATATTTTGAATGCCAGTCTAAATCTGTTTGTATACGACTCTTGACCTATTTTTGCAGTACGGTCGGACTTTAGTTGGCCATTCTCCGCTGTTTGCTGCATCCCTGAACGCAGGAGATGACGGCACTTCTGGGTCATCTACCTCATACAACGCCAAATATTTTGGTTCTCCCGTTTCGTCGGTCTTGTATCTTGTTGCTGCTCTCACCCCAGGAACTTTCAATAGTGCGGGGATGTGCTCGTTGTTGTACAGATCATTAAATACATCTTCGTGTTCAGGCTCTACATCCATTCTGACAACATAAACTGCGCCCTCTTTTTTCTCCATCTGTGACCTCCAAGAAAATTTGGCTTAAGCTTCACATCGTGTTTACGGGTTGTCAAACAGGAGACCCGAAAGGTTCTGATTTATTGCAAGCCTGTTAGAGCGATGGTAGCATGATCGTCTGCCTGATGTTGTGGATCTTATTACGTGAGCAGTGCCGAAATCTCCCATTATGAGAGGATCATGATATGAAGTTTTGCTGGTTTCACCTCATGCCGTATCGATTCTTGCCCCCGGATTTTGAGAAAAAATATCACAGCGTTTGGGTGGATGTTCCGAGTACGTTGTTCGATCCGGTAAAAGGTCATCAACTCTACAATGAGTATATGGATCAGCTCGAGTTCGCAGAACAGATGGGCTACGATGGAATTTGCGTTAATGAGCATCACAACAACGCTTATGGACTGATGCCTTCTCCAAACATAATCGCCGCAGCGTTAACACGTCGGACGTCAGAAGCTGCTCTGATCGTTCTTGGTAATAGCATAGCTTTATACAATCCGCCATTGCGTGTTGCAGAGGAATTTGCAATGCTCGATTGTATTTCTGGCGGTCGTCTGATTGCAGGATTCCCAGTTGGGACTTCACAAGATACTAACTTCGCGTACGGGCAAATTCCGGCGACCCTCCGGGAGAAGTATTATGAGGCCCATGATTTAATAAAAAGGGCTTGGACTGACCCAGAGCCATTTGCCTTCAATGGTAAATACACCCAAAACCGCTACGTAAATATCTGGCCCAGGCCTCTGCAACAGCCCCACCCACCTGTGTGGATACCTGGAGGCGGCAGTGTTGAGACTTGGGGATGGACCATTGAACAGAATTATGTTTATTGCTACTTAAGTTACAGTGGCTATCAACTTGGGAGCCAACTTATGGCCGGCTACTGGGAGGAAGTAGACAGAAGAGGTGCGGAGCCGAACCCATATCGCGCAGGTTTCCTTCAATTAGTAGCCGTTTCTGAAACGGATGAACAAGTAGATGAATATGCGCCTTACATCGAGTATTTTTACAAAAAATGTCTCCATGTGCCAGGCTATTTCGCTGACGCGCCCGGATACCGGACGGTAAAGAGTGTCCAATCTGCGGTAGGTGCGTCCACACTGGCGGTTCGTCGTCAACAAGCCGAAGGATTCACTTGGAAAGATTATATAACCAACGGGAACGTTATCGCCGGAAGCCCAGCAACTGTCCGTGATCGTATGCGAGAAGCAATCAAAAGTTTGGGAGTCGGTCATCTTATGGTTCTATGTCAATTCGGAGACATGCCCAAAAATTTGGCGTTAAAAAACACTGAACTCTTTGCCAAAGAAGTGATGCCGCATCTGCGGGATATATGGCCCGATTGGGAAGACCATTGGTGGCCCTCGCCTCTTTCTCTATCTGAGAGGACTCAGCCTCGATCTATCCCCTGATCGGGGTATCGTAAGATTTCGGAACCTAGCTCAGTCGGGGTACGGTTAGCAACTGGTGCTATCTTCGAATCAGTATCACCTTAGCGCTAAACTTCAGGGAGTCTAATAATGAACCCTAAATATCGGGAAGTGTTATTAAAACGCCGTGGAATTACAGCACGTTACCTTCAGCAGGGAGCCGGGCCATCCGTTGTCTATCTACATGGCGCAATAGCTTCCAAGGGCTGGAACGGTTTCCTTGACGCCCTCTCGAAGGATTTCACCGTATACGCTCCGCTTCAACCAGGGTTTGAAGGAGTAGCAGGGCTTGAGAATCTGGACTCGATTCATGACCTTGTGATCTATTATCTAGATTTCTTAGATGAACTTAGATTGGAACGTGTCAATGTCGTAGGGCATTTCCTTGGTGGCATGTTGGCCTTAGAGCTAGCTGCCGTATGCCCCCATTATTTTGAAAAGTTGGTCCTTCTAGCTCCAGCTGGATTATGGCGCGATGACAATCAGATCCCGGATATTTTTATCATGAATGACCGTGAAGTACGCTCCCAGATGTTTCATGACGCTAAATCAAAAGCCGCAGATGATCTTTTCCCATCTTGTGAGACAGATGAACAGCGTGAGATAAGACGCCTGCAGCGTCAACTTGACTTGTCCGCTGCTGGGAAATTCTTGTGGCCTATTCCTGATCGTGGGTTAAATCGGCGCATTCACCGAATCTCCAATCCTGTAATGCTACTTTGGGGTGAAGATGACCGTATTGTGTCTCCCGAGTATTCGGAAGACTTCACATCTGTCTTATCAGATTGCCGGACTGTGATCCTGCCTAATTGTGGCCACCTTCCTATGTTGGAGCAACCCGAAGCGGCGTTAAAGGCAGTGGGCAGGTTCTTTGATTCAGGTTCTTGATTTGTATACACAGTAATTTTGACGGGCAGGTTTTCAGTGTATATTTAATCGCGAACGAACATGCCAATCCATTCTGCTACTCATCTTTCTTATGTATTAGTGAAATCGTGTTGGATGGTAAAATTGCTCGTGGAGAATCTATGCTCCTAGCGAATGTTGAGAAAAAAGAGAAGGGATCATAGCGATGAAAGTAGGTGTCTATATATCTATAGCGGACGTCCAAGGCGGCGGACGCAACCTTCAACGGATCGTCGACGAAGCTATTGAAGAGGCAGTCCTAGCTGAAGAAATGGGCTTCGATGCTTGCTTCT
>VEXF01000002.1 GCA_009391275.1 SAR202 cluster bacterium AD-804-J14_MRT_500m
CCTGGTTGCCTGCGGTAATGTGTGATGAGGTAGCTTGCACAGCCAATTGCCAGGACTAAAGAAAACCCTATAGAAACCGCTCCTACGAATAATGCTGCGTCGAACCAAAATCCTTCGGGAAACATACTAACACCTGGAGGCAGGATACATATATCAGATATTGTGGCATTGGGCCCTATGCCAGTCGAGTTACGTGAAGATCCCCAACAATGGGCTAAATGTACGTCTGGTGCTGAAGAAGAAGAAGCGTACCTGGCACATCTTCAATTAGCAGGATTTATAGATATAGAGATTAAACATGATGGAGATCCCCGTCCTCAAGAAGGAAATATGCCGGATGCTATTTCTGTCAAAGTAGTGGCTTACAGGCCATAGATATCCATTATTTTTATCGCCTATTGGTTTACGACAGATTTTAACAAGCCTGAGAGATGCGTTTAATCTCATGTGAATGGAGGACGGTTTGGTTGACAAGCACATAATCACATTTGGGGGTTTAAGGCCCTCCAAAGGGAAAACCCATCCGTTGATAAGCTACGTTCTTTCATTGTCGAAAAAAGAGCACCCGAAGGTTTGTTTTATCCCTACTGCTACCGGAGATTCCGCAACCTCTATTGTGGCTTTTTATGATCGGTTCTCTTCGTCAAACGCGGACGGATCTCATATATCTCTATTCAATAGGACCATATATGACATTGAAGAACATTTGTTAAACCAAGACATTATCATGGTAGGAGGTGGCAACACTGCCAACATGTTGGCTACATGGCGGATTCACGGAGTAGACGTTGCCTTAGAAAAAGCGTGGAATTCTGGAGTAATACTGTGTGGTGGGAGCGCTGGATCTTTGTGCTGGTTTGAATGCGGCACCACAGACTCTTTCAATTTATATGAGCTTGAGCCTCTCTACGACGGATTGGGTTTCTTGGCTGGTTCTCACTGCCCTCATTACAACGGAGAAGAGCAGAGGAGACCTTTATATCATCATTTAATATCAGAAGGGTTCGCTCCCGGTTATGCTGTAGATGACGACGCAGCAATCCATTTTATAGGCACAGATGTTCACGACGTTATTAGCTCTAACAATAACGCGGGCGCATACTATGTCCAGAAAATCGGGGATGAAGTTTTAGAAACTCCCCTCAAAACTAGGGTATTAAGTTGATTTGTTGTCTGTAAAAAATCCTGTGATGTTAAAAGCAAAACTATATGTCCCCTCTAGTGCGCTAACAACAGGAGCCCCAAACCCAGTGTTATTCACTTGATCCCTTGCAGCTGCCTTTAACTTCCTGCCACAACTTTTCTTTTGCGTCGAGAGGCAATTCATCAAACCCTATGCCACGCTCATTTGCTAATTTTTCCATACCCAAATACCGGCTGCGGAATTTATCGTTCGCTCTCCGAAGCGCATCTTCAGCATGGATGCCCTGCCAACGTGCCAGATTGACTAACGAAAAGAAGAGATCTCCAATTTCTTCTTCCTTGTCGTCCAAACTTTTTGCCTCTTCGACCTCTTTAACTTCTTCTAAAATTTTTCGCATGACTCCGGCCGCGTCCTCCCAGTCAAACCCTGACCGCGCCGCTCGATCTTGCATCAGTTGAGCCTGGGCCAACGAGGGTAAGGCTGCTGGTATACCATCCACTGGTGACTTGCGTTTTCCTTCTTGCTGTTTTAAGCGATCCCAGTTTCGCTCTACCTCGCGTGCATCGGTTACTTTCACGTCTCCAAATACATGTGGGTGCCTTCGGATTAATTTCTGGTTTATAGTGTCCAGAACATCGTGAACATCAAATTCTCCAGCCTTAGAAGCAATGTCAGAATGGAACATTATCTGAACTAAAATGTCACCCATCTCTTCAATCAATTTTTTTGGATCCTTGCTATCTATCGCCTCTAATACTTCGTAGCATTCCTCTAAAAGATTACGCTTTAATGTACCGTGTGTTTGCTCAATATCCCACGGGCAACCTCCCGGTCCCCTAAGCTGGCTAACTATGCCCAGTAACATGTCAAATCCTGATTGGTCTTTTCCGCTGGTGTTCGTGGTATTCATGGGCCGATTATATGAACGATATTCGTTGAATGGCAACTCGGCCCATGATACCTTTGGCTCAATAAAACTATGCCCGGATCCTTATCAATACTAAAGATCGTTTTGGCTCTAGCCGTGCCACTGTTCGTCGTCTGTGCCTCCGTCACTTGGGCAACGAACGACCTAGGTTTATATGGCCGTGGGTTTGATAAATATCACATCGAGTCAACTACTGGCATCGAGCGTAAGGATCTCATGGATACCGCAGCTAAGATCAGGGGATATTTTAATTCCCGACACAGCAATTTAGAGTTACGCGTTCCAATATATGGGCAGGAGCAATCCTTGTTCAGCAAACGCGAGATTGACCATATGGAGGACGTGAAGGGGTTAATATGGGGCGTTTATTCAATCGCCGGTATATCGGCAATGTTGTTGCTCTCAATACCAATCGTAGCCCTTACTTGGAAAGGAGTGAATATATTGCCCCAACTTGCGGTATCAATACTATGGGGATCTGGACTCACTATTAGCTTAATCATTGGGATGGGAATTTTTGTATTTGCTGCCTTCGACCAAGCGTTTTTGCTATTCCATAGAGTTAGCTTTGCCAATGAGTTCTGGCAACTGAATCCAAGACACCATTATCTGGTACGTATGTTTCCCGAAGGATTTTGGTTCGACGCAGCATTATTCGTAGGAGCGGTTTCTATAGGGTTTTCTTTAGTCCTGGCAATTGGCTGTGCAAGCTACCTCATCACACATTACCGCAGGCAACCAGGTAAGCCAGACTAACCCTTAAATTCTTGTTCACCAGCCCCAGGTTCTTCTCGAACACACCCCCAAGGGCCAAACCCGCAGAATATGAATTCTGGATCTTCCCGTATAATTGCTAACTGAGAGCTACGTATTAATGCCCACAGCCACATAAGCTTGCCCCACCGCCACCACAGCACCCACCCATGCCTGCTACCGGCAGCGTTTCCCCATCGCCACCTGCTGAGACCGCTGCGAAAAGCGATAAGGCTTTTTTACTTTGCATACCACATTTTGGGCACTCTGATTGGCTGGACCCCGAGGGCTGCAAACGATCGAATCTCACATCACATTCGGTGCAAACGTATTCATAGATTGGCATCTTATTACCTCAAGACTAGTGTCCCAATACTTACGATTACTTTATCCCACAGATAATCCTCAGTCAATTCATTCTGGGTTGGCAAGATACGCAAAAATATGTGCTCCTGCCACGGATCCGTACACGTTGAATCGCTCTCCCGCAACTCGAACATGGATCCCCTATCTTTCTAGGAACCTGCAACGTTACTACTCCTTCGTAAGACTCTGTCAAACCCCGTCCTTGTTCAACTAACCCATCAAGTAGATCAACGGCCCGAGATAACGATCTAACGATAGATTCTCGTAACAACGAAATTTTATGCCTAGGCAGATCTTTCCCAGCAGTCAACGGATGGATATTCGATGTGAACAGTACTTCATCTGCATATATGTTCCCTATGCCTGCTATGAGTTTTTGATCACACAATAGCGCTTTCACAGGTGCCATTTTTTTAGATAAGATTTGACCAAGCAAATCTGCGGTAAATTCAGGTTCCAACGGCTCCGGTCCCAGCATGCTAACTAGTTCATTTTCATCCTCTACAAGCCACAACATTCCTAATTTCCGAGGATCAACGAACAGCAACTCTCTCCCGTCGTCCATCGTAAAATAATTTCGCGTCATACGATGCCTAGGCTCAACCGGTGACCTCATCAGAAGTGAGCCGGTCATCCTGAGATGGACCACCATGTTTTTCCCGTCATCCAAACGAATTATCAGGAATTTTGCCCGACGATCTATACTGCAAACCGAACGTTCTAATATCCCTAATACGAAATCTTCCAGCGACGGCGTTTTAATTGCATTGGGCCACATAACTAGAAGGTCTGTGAACTTCAGGCCAACTATCCCGGATTTCACTAAATACCGACGCACAGCCTCTACATCCGGTAGTTCAGGCATTACATATCAACAATAGTCGATCAGGCTTTTGGATAGAGGTGCGTTGTCATCGCATATCACCCCAGTTATATCCGCTTTTCACATCAACTTTCAGTGGCACTATCATTTCCGCAAACCCGTGAAGCGCATTGGCCATTTCCTCCAATGCGATGTCCTGAACAATCGCGAATTCATCATCGGAAGCTTCAAACATCAACTCGTCATGCACCTGCAATAGCATTTTGCTCTGGAGACCAGATTCTTCAATTCGTCTATGAACCCTGATCATTGCCAGTTTCATAATATCTGCTGCAGTCCCCTGGACCGGCATATTGATTGCCATGCGCTCACCCGCTTGTCGGACATTCACATTTGAAGACTCGATCTCCGGAATATACCGACGTCTCCCTAGGAGCGTTTCCACATAGCCGTTTCTGGATACCGCTGCCTTGGTTTCTTTTATATATTCCTGGATACCCGGATACTTCGCGAAATATGTTTCAATAAAATGCCTGCCATCATCTGGAGAAAACTCGGTCTGCTGCGCAATCCCATACGCTGACAGCCCATATATCACCCCAAAATTTAAGACCTTTGCAATCCGCCTATGGTCTGGTGTCACTTTTTCAATCGGAACCTCGAACATCATTGCGGCGGTTGACGAATGTATATCTTCCCCATTCAGGAATGCATCAACTAGACCGCTATCCTCAGAAAGATGAGCTAAGACCCGTAATTCAATCTGTGAGTAATCCGCAGATAATAACGACCACTGTCCCTCGTTCGTTTTTTGAGCTGTGAACGCTTTTCTAACCTGTCTTCCTAATTCTGTTCTAACTGGGATATTCTGTAAGTTAGGATCGTTACTCGACATACGACCGGTCGCTGACCCAGATTGGTTATAGCTGGTATGTATCCTATCTGACTCAGGATTCACCAGCGAAGGCAGAGAGTCTACATAGGTGCTTTTAAGTTTGGCAACTTGGCGATAATCCAATACCTCTTGCACCACAGGATGCGCTCCCCTAAGACCTTCCAACGCATTGGCATCTGTAGAGTATCCGGTCTTTGTCCTTCTTGTTTTTGGTAGTCCTAGTTGGTTAAAAAGAACATCACTCAACTGCTGGGGAGAATTGATAGTGAATTCGTGACCAACATCGTTATATATCAGTTCTTTCAATTGACCAATCTGTTCTTTCAACTCCACTGCCATGTCCGATAAAACCCTAATATCCAACGCGATTCCATGGCGTTGCATCTTCACTAAAACATCTACCAGTGGCATTTCAACTTTTTGGAAAAGGTCCCAGAACCCCTGTTCCCGTAGGCTTTCTTCAAAAATACCTTGCAGCCGTAACGTAAAGTCTGCGTCAGCGCAGGCATAAGATACAGCGTCTTCAATTGAAACATGATCAAAAGTCTTCGCTTTTTTTCCAACCCCGATAAGCGCGCTGATAGGAGTCATTTCCTGATTCAAGACGTCCACAGCCAAATTCTTTAACCCAATACCCTTCCGCCCCAGAATATGTGCAGCCATCATTGTATCGAAATAGATTCCCTGAACTTTCACATTATGGTTCGCCAGTACCATCACATCGTAGTTAAGATTATGTCCGGTTTTCAGCACATTTGGATCTTCCATCAATGGCCTGAGATCCGAAAGCACATCATCCAATGAAATCTGTCGTCCTTCTAGGTGCCCGACCGGAACATACCACGCGGTTCCTGGAGATATTGAAAAACTAAGCCCAACCAGCCTAGCTTTCATAGAATTCAGATCAGTAGTTTCTGTATCAAATGAAAACCTGCCACTCTCCCACAAGGCTTCAACTAATGCTTTCAATCCCTCTTCGGTATTTACAAGTCTGTAATCGTTGGACATAGAACTGCCTGACTCAGTTCTATCAGACATCCCTTTGATGTCCGTACTAGTCACCCTCCCTTCAGGTACCCTGGGTATCACATTAAGGAATTCTAGATCTCTCATGAAGTTGACCACATCGCTTCGCTCGTAGTCCCAGAACTTGCATTCATCCATATCTAATTTCACAGGGGCTTCACGACTTATGGTTGTCAAAAATCTACTCTCGAAAACTAAGTCTTTGTTTTCAGAAAAAGCCTTTTTTGCTCTCGGAGGCGTAACTTCCTCCAAGTTGTCGTAGACTCCTTCCAACGTCCCAAATTCGGATAGTAATTTTATGGCTGTTTTTTCACCTACGCCGGGTACCCCGGGAATGTTGTCCGAAGAATCTCCTTTAATGGCCTTGAAATCTGGCTGTTGAGATGGAGTTAGTCCTCCATAACGGTCTAGCACAGCTTGTTCATCAAACAGTTTCTGCTCTTGTACGCTATAAGACAGTAAAACCTTTACGTGAGGGGAAACCAATTGCAAGGTGTCAGTATCACCTGTCAGGATGATGGTTTCTATATTCTGTCCTTCGGCTTGGTTCGCAAGGGTGCCCAGGACATCATCCGCTTCGTAACCCTGCGCCTCTAACACCGGTACATTGAACGCTGCCATCAGTTGTTTTACTCGGTCGAACTGATGTCTGAGTTCAGGAGGAGTTGCAAGTCTATGAGCCTTGTATTCCAGGTATCTATCGTGCCGGAAAGTAGGCCCGTGTGTGTCAAATGCCATGATGCAATGTGTAGGACGTAGTCGTTCGATAGACCTGAGAAATGTATTAGAGAAACCCAGAACCGCGGTTGTATCTTCCCCGGAACTATTGGTTAGATTCTGCCGAGCCGCAATTGCATGGTAGGCGCGATGTATCATCGCGTGGCCATCCATAATTATCAGAAGTGGTCCCTGTCGCTCTTCAGGTAAGGATAGCTGATGCTGTCCTGTGCCGACCATACCTCACCGCCTTTTGACAAACGATTGGCCGCATTATACACGAGCGGCCCTCTGGCCTGTGATCCAATTCACGACTGGCCAGTCGTGTCAAAAAGAAATTCCCCGCCCTCTTAACAAGAAAGGGGCGGGGAATTTCTTTAAGGAAGCTTACCCGTCAGATCTATTTTTTGCCGTTAGCTATAACTTCGTAGGTATCTATCCCGCTCAGAACCGAAATCCCATTGCGAATACTGGTCAAATTAGATGTTAATTGGCGCTCTAAATTTCGCAATGTCTTGGCCGCATATGAATCGGCTTCAGCTATTTTGGTGCGCGCTTCAACGTCAGCTTGCCCCGTTGTTTTACTAGCCTTACGTTCGGCTTCACCCAACATTTCCGTGGATTTCTTTAACGCCTCACGCACTACTTCAGTATCATTCAACCGGGATCTAAATTCTTCTTCCGCCTGTGCCTTTATACGCCGTCTATCCCCATCCGCCTGATTTAGTATATCGTCTTTTTTAGCTAGTATCTCTTGTGCCGCCTTTACATCTTGGGGAACCGATAACCTTAGTTGATCCATGAGTTCCTGAACCTTGTTTGCGTCCAACAGGGTACGTTGCGTGCCAGGCATCTTGAGACTTGTACTGATTAGTGCTTCCAACCGATCTATGATATTAACTATTTCCATGCCTTCCTCCTTTGAAATAAAACGATCTTTCTATGCGTGCAATTCCATCTTTCCATGTATAGCGCTTGCTACTTCAGGTGATACTAAAGTTCCAACATCACCGCCTAAACCCGCTACTTCTTTCATTAGGCTAGAACTCACAAATTGATACTCCAAGCTCGTCATAAGACAAACCAGTTCAACATCAGGGGCCAATTTTTTGTTCATGAAAGCCATTTCGTATTCATATTCAAAATCTGATCCACTTCTGAGTCCCCTCACCATCACTTTGGCCCCCTTTTGCCTGGCGTAATCAACCACCAGGCTATCGAATGTATCCACTTCCACGTTTTTTAGTGTTGACAAAGACTTCTCTAACAACTCTACACGTTCTTCCACTGTGAAAAGTTGATTTTTTACTGGGTTCGAATAAATGCACACATACAGTTTTCCAAAAATAGCTGCTGCTCTAGTGACGATATCTACATGACCCAGGGTAACTGGATCAAACGTCCCCGGATAAACTGCAGTGGTCATTGTTCTAAACCTGCCCTAAAAACATCCACAGCACTATCGCCATACCTACGTGTTCCGCTGGACCGCAATCTACCATATCTCGACTCCAGAGCAACCCTCTTTGAATGACCTACTACCACAGTCCCACCATCCTCTACCAACCCTTCTCGTTCAAGCGCTTGTAGCACTGGGGCAAGACTCTCCATTCGATACGGTGGATCCATCAATACCAAGTTATACGATCCTTGCAATGACGATAACGCACTCTCGGTTTTACGACAAAACACTTCGGCTCGATTCGTCAAACCCGTATTGTCCAAGTTAGACTTAATCACATCACATTGTTTCGAGCTCATCTCTACGAAATCGGCCCAAGCCGCTTCTCTGCTCAAAGCTTCTATCCCCAGCGAACCAGTTCCCGCAAAAAGATCCAGCACCCTTGCCTCGCTAATGCTGTCTTGTCCCAATATATTAAAAATGGCACTACGGACCAGATCTGAGGTGGGCCTCGCTCCGGCTATTGCCGGAGGCATCAGCTTCCTCCCGCGTACCAACCCGCCTGTCACACGCATCTTAACTGACCTCAATATTGTAGCCGCTGAGTTTCCTGTCAGTAAACAGTTATGTTCATTAATTTAAACGAATTCTAACCTTAATCTGTTAAATGATCAATACACATTCCAGGGACTTCTACAATTGCCAACGTGAGATATACTTTCCTTCGTGTGACTCGTGTGACTGCAAAAGCTGCGCCAGTCACCACCGCCTCTGAACCTATTCAAGTTGTCGGTATACAACTACATCTAAATACTATTTGGATCCGGTTTATGCCGGAATCTAATCTTCGTTTAATCATTTGTGCGAACGTTACCTTTAACGCGAAACTAAAGAACCACCCCACTACCTAGCCTTACAATGTACGACTTTACAGTCGGGCGCCCTTAAATTAGAATGATGATGACTGGGAACCACGTTCTCTAAGCGTGGAGCCGAGTCCTTCTGTTTTTTGGAACATGGAGGTCTAACGTGGCCGAACCAACCTATCTGACATCCGAAGGTCTGGCCAAGCTGCGCGAGGAGGCAGAGGTTTTTCGTACTGCCCGTCGCCAAGGTGTGGCTGCGCGAATACAACGCGCTAATTCCATAGGCGGAACTGTCGATAACGCTGAATACGAAGAAGCCAAAAAAGAGCAAGCGTTTATTGAAGGGCACATCTTAGATCTTGCCAAAATCATAAACAACGCAAAAATCATTGATACCAGTAGAAAACCCTCAGGGGTGGTACAAATTGGCTCTAAAGTCAAAGTGCTCAATCAAAACAAGAACATCCAAGTTGTCTACCAAATCCTCGGTAGCCCAGAGACAAACCCGTCCAAAGGGAGAATCTCCAATCTTTCACCTATCGGGAGCGCATTGTTAGGGAAACAAATAGGGGACGTGGCAGTCGTCCAGGTCCCGGCGGGAACTATCAATCTGGAAATTTTGGAGATTAAATAATCGGCCGCGATACTGAACCGACAATTCCAGAGAACTCTGGAGGGCTCCTCTCCAGCCGACGTCAGAAGCTGGCGCGGCTTCGAGAGAAGGGCATAGACCCTTTCCCGCCAAGGTCTGACTGCTCCCACAGTCTAGGTGAAGCCCGGTCATATTTCCTCCAATTTGAAGCTGGTAAAACCACCGAAGACCGCAGCGACTCAGTTTCTATAGCAGGCAGAGTTCTTGCAGTACGCGGTATGGGACGAAACACCTTCTTAGACCTCCGAGACAGTTCTGGAAACCTTCAAGTTCATCTTCGTAGAGATATTCTGGATGACAAGTATGCCCTGTTAAAAGATCTTGACATCGGAGACTTCATTGGAATTTCAGGCCCCCTCATGCGAACTCGCACACAGGAAATCACCATTGAAGCTCAACAGTTCACATTCCTTGCCAAAGCTCTACGCCCATTGCCGGAAAAATGGCATGGACTTCGCGATGTCGAGCTAAGGTATCGCTACCGGCACCTAGACCTCATTTCGAACAATGAAGACGTGATGCCAGTTTTCGTCAAACGCAGCCGCATCATAGATGCCATCAGATCATTCATGAATCAGCTTGGGTACCTAGAAGTGGACACGCCCGTACTCGTTTCAGTACCCGCAGGTGCATTGGCTAGACCGTTTGCTACGCATCATCACTCTCTAGACAGACAGCTTTTTATGCGGATAGCCACCGAGCTCTATCTCAAACGCTTGATCGTAGGAGGGTTCGATAAAGTCTACGAAATTGGACGAGTCTTCCGGAACGAGGGTTTGGATCAAGACCATAATCCAGAATTCACTCTCTTGGAAAGCTACGAGGCTTTCGCTGACTATTACGACATCATGAACCTGGTAGAAACCATGGTATCCACGGTATCAAGGCAAGTCCTCGGAGACACCAAGGTTAGTTTCCATGACAATATAATAGACTTCGCTCCACCTTGGCCCCGAATCGCTTTCACTGAAGCGATTCGCAAATATTCAGGCATCGACGTTACACGATATTATGACAACAAAGCAGACATCAGGAACTTGGCTCTAGAAGCACGTGAGAAAGGATTCGAGATACCCGCGGCTCCAGCCCATAGAGCCTTAGACAAACTCTTGTCCCTTGCAGTAGAGCCTCATCTAATTCAACCAACATTTATTGTTGACTACCCTATGATCATGTCACCACTAGCAAAGCAGAAGCCGGGTGAGCCGAACTTGGTCGAACGATTTGAAGCTTTCTCAGGATCACTCGAAATAGCCAACTCGTTCACCGAGTTAAACGACCCAGACGAACAGAGACGACGGTTTGAGGATCAAGAACAAGTCCGCCTTGAATTCGACGACGAAGAAGCAGATCGAACAGACAGCGAATTTCTAGAAGCGCTGGAATACGGCATGCCACCCACGGGTGGCCTTGGAATCGGGATAGACCGTCTTGTGATGCTACTTACAGGGCAGCCCACGATACGGGATGTGATGCTTTTCCCTCAGCTCCGATCAAAAGATTAGCCATGATTTCAATTGAGAAGCTGAGGCAGGATCCGGAAGGTGTGCGTTCAGCGCTTCGCCGTCGTGGCGAAGTGCCTGATATTGACCAGATACTCTCCCTCGATGAAGAACGGCGCAATATCATAGTTGAAGGGGATGCGCTAAGAGCCACCCGCAACGATGTCAGTCGAGAAATTGGGCAAATGTCCGGCGACCGGTCGGCACTCGTCGAGCAAATGCGTGACGTCGGTTCAAAAATATCTACTTTAACAACACGGCAAAAATCCATAGAGGAAGCGCTTCACGAAGCACTTCTACAACTACCAAACCTTCCACATCACGATGTGCCAGATGGCCTCACAGAGGAGAACAACATAGTTGTCCGTTCCTGGGGTCAACCACATAGCTTCAAATTCGACCCCATGCCTCACTGGGAACTAGGCGAAAAATTGGGAATAATAGATTTCCAGAGGGGTGTCAAATTATCAGGATCCCGGTTCTTTGTCCTGATGGATCAGGGTTCTCGCCTAGAACGCGCCCTGATCACATTCATGTTAGATCTCCATAGTGGTAAGCACGGGTACAAGGAAACAACACTCCCTGCCATGGTTCGCCGCGATGTCATGGAAGGTTCCGGTAACCTGCCCAAGTTCGGAGACAACCTGTACCACGATGAAGAAGACGACCTTTGGCTTGTACCTACTGCGGAAGTTCCACTCACTAATTTGCACCGCGATGAGATCCTTGCGCCTGGTGTGCTCCCGTTAAAGTATGTCGCGTCTTCGCCCTGTTTCCGGCGAGAGAAAGCGGCGGCAGGACGAGATACCAGAGGAATCAAGCGAGTTCACCAGTTTCAGAAGGTGGAATTGTACAAGTTCGTACGACCCGAACAATCCGAGGATGAACTGGAATCACTTGTAGCTGACGCAGAAGCTGTCTGCCAGTTGCTTGAATTGCCATACAGGGTGCTCCAGCTATGCGCCGGAGAACTTAGCTTCTCCTCGTCGAAATCATATGATCTTGAAATATGGGCTCCCGGATCCGAAGAATGGCTCGAGGTTAGTTCCTGCTCTAACTGTATTGATTTCCAAGCTCGTCGCTCAGGCATCCGCTATCGTTCTGCTGAAGGATCTACCCCACAACCCGTCCACACCCTGAACGGGTCTGGCCTCGCGCTTCCCCGTGTCATTATTGCTTTGCTAGAGAATGGGCAACAGCCCGATGGATCGGTATCTATCCCTCAAGTTCTCCATCCATACACCGGGTTCGATGTCATAGAACCCAAGTGAACAACCAGCGTCTCAGCGGAGCTAATCCCTATTGATCAGGATGATATTTCACCTACGTTGCTGAGCAAGTTTGACCCTAAAAACATGTATAATATGGCCTTTAGTCAGCATGTGGGGCTGTAGCTCATCTGGGAGAGCGCTTCAATGGCATTGAAGAGGTACGGGGTTCGAGTCCCCGCAGCTCCACCAACCTTCAATTCAGATAGGAAATTGAGGTTTCTCTCCTCTTCTAGGTCACCTCTCCTACCGTTAGTGTTTACAAAAGTGTTTACAAGTTCTAGGTAGCGTTCCTTCAAGGCCCCCCGCCATGATCTCTTACCATTCAGTAACAAACTAAGGTATGTAGGGGATATTCCTAGTATCTTAGCTTGCTTTCGTAGTGACATTGGGTACTCCTCTTTTCTTTCTCTGCCCCCGTCCTGGAGTGTTTACAACTTAGATCATGGGGTGTAGAAGGTGGTAGCTAGTCGGTGTTGAGGTAATGTTTACTCGTTGTTTACCGGTTGTTAACCGGCTGTTAAGGCTTCGTTAAGGCAGCTCACGGGGCCCATCAATGTAGCGTTCCAGATGCTCTCCGGCATCCGGAAGATGGATGGCTCCGGTACCGTCTTCCCCATCGGTCCACCGCGGAGAGCGTCACGATAGCATCGGGAGGGACGGGGGTTCCAGTCCTCCCAGCACCACCGATTTGTTCTGCCGCGAATCACATAGGTCAGCTTTCCCATCCCTAGCTCCCGCCGGGACCCTTCATCAAGTCAGCAACGCGCTCGCCTATCATCAGCGCCGTGGCGTTCATAGGCCTTCGGGCCACATCGGGGGCCACCGACGTGTCCACTACGCGGAGCGACTCCAGCCCATGGACCCGGCAGTACTGGTCTACCACGGCCATGGGGTCCGATGCGGGACCCATCTTACAAGTGCCGGACATGTGTATGGTGGTGGCCACGTTATTCAGCAGCCAGGCGTCTAGCGCTTCGTCGGAGGCCAGGTCTTCGTCCGAGGGGGCGATACGCTTGCCAATGACGCCGCTGTATGCGCTGTGCTCCGACAGCCGGACGCACAATCGAACGGCCTCGCGCAACCGCTGCCGGTCCCACGGGTCCTCCAGGTACCGATAGTCCAGGTAAGGTTGCGCGTGGGGGTCAGCGGAGGTGAGCCGAAGCTCGCCGGAGCTAACGGCTTTGTAGAGGCCGGCGCTGAATCCAGCAATCAGGCCTGTTTCGGAAGGGCCGCCGTCGGTTGGTTGGGGGACCAGTGGTTGGACTTGCATGTCTGTGCGGGTGCTGGACCCGTCAGCGGTGTAGTGAAGACTGACCGGGTTACCCGGCGCGTTCGGGTTAAGAACGGCGCCCTCTTTCGCGTGGATGCGCACCAACACATAGGGGTGGTCTCTTAGATTCTGACCCACGCCGGGCAGGTCATGCAGCACCTGGAGTCCCATGCTTCGCAAATGGGCGGCGGGCCCCACGCCGGACAGCATCAGCAGATGAGGCGATTTAACCGCCCCGGCGCTCAGTACGATCTCTTCCGCCTCAACTATGAATCTTTCTCCTCCGCTTTCCACCTCCAGTCCCGTAGCCCTTTTACCATCGAACAGGATGCGCGTGACGAAAGCGTTGCCCTTGATGGTCAGGTTGAGCCTGTGGCGGGCTGGGTTGATATGCGTCAGCGCCGCGCTCATTCGGATTCCGTGCAGGTTGTTCTTGGGAGCCGCCCCCACCCCTTCCGACTCGGGGCTGTTCTTGTCCCGGTCTTCGGGGAAACCTGCTGCCAGACAGGCCTGATGGAAGGCCTCGTGGAGGGGCTCCCAGTCCTTTCGGGGGTAGCGGCGAATTGGCACGGGACCATCGGTCCCGTGAAAGTCGTCCCGAACGTCCAGGTCGGTTTCCAGCTTCCGGAAGTAGGGCAAGACCTTCATAAAGCTCCACTCGTCGTTCCCCCGAGAAGCCCACTCGTCGAAGTCTTCCGGAACGCCACGAAGGAAAGTCTGCCCGTTAATGGCGCCGGAGCCCCCCACCACCATGCCCCGCGGCACCTGGATGGGCTCGGTCTGCTGGATGGACCCTCTACCCACGAACGACCAGTTGTGACGGGGCTCGATGAGGGCCCTTGTTGGGCCGTCGCCGACGTGGGCACCGCGGGGTGTCTGACCGTCGTAGCCGGCGATCCGGCTGGCGCCGTCCTTCAGACCATCGGGGAGATGCTCCAGATCCGGATGGTCGTCACCCGCCTCCAGCAGCAGCACCGAACGATCCGGGTCCTCGGAGAGCCGTGTGGCCAGGACGCCGCCCGCGGAGCCGGCACCGACCACTATTACGTCATATTTCATTCCTTTTCTCCTCCTGGAGGACGCACCATGTCGTCTTAGAAAGTGGGCTTGGCTAACGATGCTTTCCCTACTCCTGCCGGTACAATATCGCAATCGAGGTCGGCTCGTCCTCCACCGGGTGGGCAACGGTTAGCTGGAAACCGAGGCCGCCCTAGCTGTAGTGTTTACAAAAGCGTTTACAAGTTCTTGGTAGCGTTCCTTCAAATTCCCCCGCCACGGCCTCTTGCCGCTTAATAGCAAGCTAAGGTATGTAGGGGAAACCCCTAGTATTCTGGCTATTTTTCTTAATGACATCATATTTTCTTCTCCTCTCCAGATTGTATTACATGGTGTTTACAAAACCACCCAAGTATTGGCGATTTGATAGGATGTAACTATCTGAGAGAGCTTTGATTTCTAGGAATTCTAGATATTTGTCCAGCGCTTCAATGGCATTGAAGAGGTACGGGGTTCGAGTCCCCGCAGCTCCACCAACTTTCTTTTCTGGGTACAAATTCTAAGTTTGTATCTTCTCGTTTCTCCCCCACCCCAGCGGTAGTGTTCACAAAACTGTTCACAAGTTCTTCGTATCTATCCCTGAGAGCATGAGGCCATCTCCTCTTACCATTGATTAACATGCTCAGATAAGAAGGCGCTATACCCAAGATTTTAGCTTGCTTTCGTAGCGACATTCGGGACTCCTCTTTTCTTTCTCTGCCCCCGTTCTGGGGTGTTTACAACTTTCTGGAATATTATTCTGGCTACCGTCAGATAGATTTGCTGTTTGCGGGAGCGGACTCTCTCTGCTAGCTCTGTGACAAAACTTCGACTATATAAAAATGAACAATTGTATTAATTGGGTCAAGACTTTAGACTTTTCGCAGCCAGTTTTTTAAGGAAGGATCACTATGCCTAAGGCTTATGTAATTGCTCATCTGACTCTCACCAACCCAGACCGATTCGTGTCAGAGTACAGATCGAAAGTGGGAGAAGTTGTCAAGGAATTCGGAGGAAAGTTTTTAGTCCGCGGTGGCGAAATTTCGTACCAAGAAGGCGAATCCATAGGGGATTTAAACGTTGTGATTGAGTTCCCAAGCAGGGATGCGGCGCATGCCTGGGGTGGTAGCGAGCAATATCAGGCCATCGTTAAAGGCCGGACAGAAAATTCAACCGGGCCTGTTTTCATTATTGATGGAGTAACTGAATAGTTGAGGCAATTGGAGGAATAGGCTGGATGGGAATGTTCCTTGCGTCAATCGTGTTGGGAATCCTGTCCGTTGTCAGGAAAGAAGCCTAGTTAGACTTCTTTAGTAACCTTTCAGAAGTACGTCAATGTTTCAAGGAGGGTGGTCAAGTTTTTGACCGCCCTTCTTTTTACACCCAAGGTTTTAATAAGAAAATGTTAAAATCGGCGCCGTCAACTCAATAGGAATATACACTCACAGATCTAAGAGGTTTGGATCCATGATCAAAGATTGGATGATAGGTGGTCTGATTGGGTTGAGTACTGGGTTATCGTTCAACTTGGCAGCTGACGTGTTGACCAACGATCTCATGTTAGATTTTTGGGAGTTTGGAATTGCTTGTATTACACCGGCCGTCATAGCGATAGCAATAGCGCTAGTCACACGCTCCCCAGTCATAAAGTTGTTAACCGTCGCGTTCTTAACCTTGCTAATACCAGTCTTGGGTGCATCTTTTGGAGCGTCCGGCTCGGAGCCACTCTGGCAATTTGGTGCTCTGGGTCTGGTGGGTGGATTGGTCTGGACCACTCCATTCGCCCTGTACCGAATAATGGGGGAAAAGAATAACTCCGCGGACGTCTGACATCGAATTAAGAACCAACCCCAAGAATTACAGGTTTCATTAACTAAGTCCTGCCAGAAATTCCAATGATGCACCGCAGGATTAAACAGCTCTCTTTTGCGTGGACTGTTTATTTATCACTTTTCTTTCAGATTAGTTATCATGTTTCTATCCATTTCGGATGAAGACCGAATATCCCCAGACTAGGGTTGCTTTCAAAAAATCGGTTTACAAGTTAACCGATTAGTAAGGACTAGGCGTGGATTGCCAGCCAAAATTAAATGTAGTGCTAGTCACTCCAGAAATCCCGCAGAACACGGGCAACATTATCCGGTTATGCGCAAACGTCGGAGCCATTTTACACTTGGTTAAACCCCTGGGGTTTAGGTTAGACAATTCCAATTTGCGCAGGGCATCTCTAGATTACAGTGACCTTGTGGACATCCGCTTGCACGATTCGATAGATAGTTTTTGGGATGGTTTATCAATCGAAACAATTTACGGGGCAGCTATTTCTGGATCCGTCCTATACACGACCCCAAAGTACAATCCTGGAGATTCCATCATTTTGGGTCCCGAAAGTGTAGGATTACCAGAGAACATACTGGGACGGATAAGCCCTCAAAATCGTGTTCATATCCCCATGGCGCCTGCAAACCGTAGCTTAAATATCTCCAATGCGACCGCCATTATAGTTTACGAGATGTGGCGGCAGATTAATTTTCTTGGGGCATCCATTTCCCAATATAAAGACCGGTCTTATTTTTCGTAGAATAATATATTATAAGTCTCATCTTGCTACTATCACTGGGAACTACACCTAAGGAAACCTTATTTTGGCCATAAAAAGAGAGACGCCGTACATTTGGGTAACCTGGCTGACCAAGCTACTAGTTGGCGAGAACTCCTGCGAATGGGCTGCGTGGTTTAAATCCAACCACGAGAGTAGCAGCTGGCCCAAGACCCCCTCTACCTTTGATAGTGCAACTTGGCAACTGGGCCATACTGCGTTGCTAAATAGGATCAGAGAAACCGCTGAAGAAGCGGGCAAAGTCGTATTCACCGAATCCCAAAATCATTTTTCATTGAGGGGCCGCACAGCAACCCTCGGCGGAAAGCCAGATTTGATCACGATCTCGGGCGAACACGGAATGATAATCGATGCCAAGACTGGTCAGCCTTCACCGTCGCATCATGTTCAACTACTATTGTACATGTATGCCATACCTAGGTCTTTACTCCAATATAAAGGAATCGATTTCGAGGGCAAAGTCGTATACCCTGATCATGAAGCGTACATACCAAGCTTCGCACTAGATGACACCTTCATAGATAATTTCAGCGAGTTAATCCAGCGATTGGCATCTGACGACCCTGCAAGAAAAGTGCCAAGCAAATTAGAATGTGGTTTTTGCAACATAACTTCTGCTGACTGCAAGGAACGGGTAGAAATCGACATTACTAGCGATGCAAAGACCGATGATTTCTGAAATCTAATCCAGTGGAATAATGCGAGAGACGGCTTATCAATACAAAGCCCCACGAACACTACTACAAAGGTGGTTATACGCGTTCAAATCGATGTGAACGACTAGAATAAAACCTGAGGCGATCAGAAGAACCTCCGGGAATATCCCAATCCTACTACCAAGATTGCAAATTATTGCTACGGAACTTGCACAATGAATTCAAAGACAACCGAACTTCAATAAAAGAACATGTGATTGGACTTTTACTATGAACTCGCCAACAGGAAATAATCACCCTACCAACGAACAAGTCTACCAAGACAATTTTATCTTTGACGCACTAAATACCAGCAATTGGGATGACGCAAATGTCTTTTCAAGCCTAGCAGAGGGTCAGGTCACGGCGATTAATGCCACTATAGTTATATGGGAAAACTACCAGCAAACTATCCGGGAAATTGAAAAATGGAAGCATCGATTCGAAGCTCAGAGTACGACCTTGGCAAGCGCATTAACAATTGAAGACATCAAAAATGCAAAGGAAACACAAAAAACCGGCGTAATCCTTGGATGGCAAAACGCTACCCCTATCGAAAACGATTTGAACAATCTATCGGTTTTTTATGACCTAGGGGTCCGTATCATTCAGCTCACGTACAACGAGCGAAACTTGCTAGGTAATGGCTGCTATGAACGTAAGGACGAAGGGTTAAGTCACTTCGGAGTAGACGCCGTTAAAGAAATGAACGAACTGGGAATCCTAATAGACCTCTCGCATTGCGGAGATCAGACGTGCTATGACGCTATCGAGTTATCTGAAAAACCCGTGGCAATAACCCATTCTAATTCCCGCAACTTCTTCGTACATCCTCGGAATAAACCCGAACCCATGATAAAACTGCTAGTTGAAAAAGGCGGGGTAATAGGGGCAAATGCCTTCCCTCCATTCTTGCCGAGGGGTTTTGAGTCAACACTCAATGATTATGTCGATGCCATTGAAGATTTGGTATACATCGCTGGGGTAGACCATGTAGGAATCGGTACAGATTTCACGCAAGGCCAATCAAATCAATGGATGGATCGATTGTTCTATCAACAGGGAACAAAACCGAAACAAAGACCCAAGCCTTACCCCAACCCAGTTCACCATCCCAATGGGTTGGAAAATCCATCTAAGTTATCAAGTGTCGCCACCGAGCTTGTAAAGAGAGGATATGCTGCCGACGATGTTGGGAAAATACTTGGCGGAAACTGGATGAGATTACTCGAAAGTGTCTGGAAGCGATAGCCGATTATCTGTCGCACAATATGAACTCTCGACCTATTAGATGATTCCATGCGTTCCTAAAATTGCATAGGTTTCACCTTTCACCCAAGCGTTGCAATGCCATGACTAAAGCTGTCCAAACAATTTAGTGCAGCCTCGGAATGTAAACTTACCTCAAAATTGCAGTGGCCAACCTACCCGAAGCCTGAATCCAAGACCTTTCTACAGGCAAAATCCCCAAACTCACGCGAAAATTTCGCTTATTAAGCGAATGTAGGGTGTCAATTCTGCTCTATTTCGGATTCGAAATGTGATTATTCAGGCACACTAACACTGGTATCATGGTGTAGTTAGCACTAAATTCGGTCGATATTGTAGGAAATCAGTAGGATAGGAGGGAACGATATGGGAAACATATCAGCTACAAAGCTGGGAGGGATTTGTCTCATAGTTGGCCCAGCACTAGCAACAATCTTGTACTTCGTAATTTACATGATATTGGGAAACCCTGGGACTGACCCCGCGAATTGGGGAAATGTAGCAAAAGACGCTATAGCACAAGGCGGCGTAGAGACCATACTTCTGATGATACCACCGGTAGGAATAATCTTAGCTTTTTACGGTCTCTCGGTGTTGCATGCTTCCATAAAAGAAAATGGCAATAACGAAGCACTTTTTGGACTCGGACTAACCATGTTTGTGGTGAGCGTAATCGCCACAATAATAGGCTGGGGCATGTTACAGGCAATTTCATGGCCCAATACCGACGGAGCGGCAATTGCATCCATAAGCCAAGGTGTGAGTGGGTACGGGTGGATGATAGGCTCAATCGGTTTCATGCTAATGAGTTTAGTAGTGGCGAACAATCGTGAAAGTCTGCACCAGATACTTGCATACATAGTATCGATTGTTTTCCTGATAGTGGTCATCTTCAGCATCATTGCGATTGTTGATACAGGCGCACTACAGATCTCCCAGATGATAAATGGAATTAGCTATATCATAATTTCAATCTGGAGTGTCACTCTAGGAATGGGCATGCTTAAAAAAGCTTAGTCTAACAAGGGATTGTTTAACCGCTAATGCGGGTAACAATAAAAGGCCGGGAGCGACAGCTCACCGGCCTTTTATTTATTCTGGCACTACATCCGTGCATGCAAACTGCACCACTGGTATAGTCCGGTGCGTTTTATCTTGATACTTGGAGAAACCTGGGTAATATCTTATGAATTTGATCCATATATCGTCTTTTTGTTTCCCTGCTAAGACAGATGCGGTCACCTTGATGTATCTCTTGTTGATTAACAACCAAGCCATCGGTTCCGATACCAGGTTCAAATACCATTCCGGATGTCTATCATTACCCCCGAACGACGCAACACAGTAATAGAATTCGTCATCTCCGATATATAACAGGGTAGTGTACCTGCAACGCCCAGTCCTCCTGCCTTTGGTCGTAAGCAGAAGCACATCTAACCCGGCAAGGCTATGCATAAACTTTCCGTGGCTTATCCGAAGCGCTTGGCTATGAGCACGACCGAACCAACCAATCAATTTGTAGCGTATAGTTCTTGGACCAGTGAGCACCAAATCCTCTTACCAATAAAATACGGACTCGGATCAACTTAGGATCACAATATCTATTTTCAGACTATACAACCCATCATCTCATGGCTTATATCTATTATGCGACAAAACCTAATCATCTTGTTTTATTGGATCTCCAACTTCTAGACTCGACAGACTGCCCTGGTGTTATAGCCCAAAAGTGACCTCTTGAAATTACAATTGGCGTCATGGTGAGATGGATGTATTCTACAAATCAACTTCTATCAAAATAGGCTTCAGTCAGAAAGGGATAGGATATGAACGCATTGATAAACCAATATTCGTTCATAATTTTAGGAGCCTTGATCCTCCTAGCGGCGACTTTTGTTTGCTGGCGTTTTGGAAGTCTAAAATTCGTTCTAATTGGAGTAGGCCTGATCTTTATTCTACTTCTTGCGTCCCAATTGCTCCTAAGAACAAACACTCCTACATATTCGACCGTAGAGTCTTTTGACAACGTCTTAGCATCTCAGAAACCTATTTTCTTAGAACTCTACTCCAATTTTTGAATTGGCTGCCTGGCGGCCAAGCCTTCAGTAGATAGGCTAGAATCCGAGTTGCCAAAACACTTTGTAGTAATCCGTGTAGACATCGGATCAGAACTTGGCCAACACATCCGTAATAAGTATCAGGCCAAATCTGTTCCAACTTTCTTGGTTTTAGACCATGCTGGGAAGATAGCACTACGACACAATGGGAAAGTACCCGAATTAAGAGAGATATTAAGCCTAGATTTTTAGGTGAACGAACGACATCAAAAAGACAAAATTGGCCATATCACCACTCGAAAACAAAAAGCTGGCCCCTTTGAGATCATGAAGTCACATTATTAGTGACAAGGAAGACCGTGTATACCACTCCCAGATATTTTATATCGGGCATGTTCAGAATCGATCGTCAGGCTCGAGTATGTCATTCAACACATAAACCATGACAAAAATGTTAACCTCTTCTAACCAAAGATAATTCACCTCTATAATGCGGCCACGAGATACATCATCTGGAGTTACTTGATGCTTTCAATAGATTTTAAAAAATACACGCTATCGAATGGTCTTGACGTTATCTTGCATCAAGATCATACCCTTCCGATCGCAGCCGTAAACCTCTGGTATCACGTTGGATCTAAAAATGAAGAAGCAGGACGCACTGGCTTCGCACATCTTTTCGAACATATCATGTTCGAAGGTTCTCAAAATCATGATACTGATTTTTTCGAACCCCTAGAAAAAGTAGGTGCCAATATTAATGGCTCTACGACCAACGATCGCACCAACTATTGGACTAACGTGCCAGCCAATTATCTTGAAATGGTGCTGTGGTTGGAATCTGATCGCATGGGATTCCTACTTGAAGCTCTAGACCAAAAACGCCTCGACATACAACGGGATGTTGTAAAAAACGAACGGAGACAAAGTTACGAAAATCGCCCATATGGCAAATCCCATCTTGCCCTCGAGTCTGCAGTATTTCCAGAACCACATCTTTACAGTTGGCCAGTAATCGGTTCCCAAGAGGATCTAAGTGCCGCAGAGCTAGACGATGTTAAACACTTTTTCCGTAAATACTATTCCCCGAACAACGCAAGCCTAACAATTGCCGGTGATATAAACATAGATGAAACTGAACTTTTGATTGAACGCTATTTTGGGAGCATAACTCCTGGGCCAACGCTGGACCGGGTAGATCACATGGATTCTCCATTGCTGGGTGAAGTCCATCTAGACATGCATGACAAGGTCCAGTTGCCAAGATTATCCTTAGTATGGCCAACCGGCCCGATGTTCGGACCCGATGAACCTAGCCTCGACTTGTTAGCCTCAATCCTAGGCGATGGAAAATCCTCTCGCCTACATCAAAAACTTGTATACGAAAAACAGATAGCACGCGATGTTGTTGTGGCAAACCATACTCGAGAGATAGCCGGTGAATTTATAATACAAATCACGGGAAATCCTGGCCAAGACCTTGATGAGATTCAGAAAATTGTCGACCACGAACTGGATGAATTCAAGTCTCGAGTTCCCACTGAACGTGAATTAGGACGATCTCTCAATCACTTTGAAAGCGCTAACGTCCGCGGGCTTCAACGAATCGGAGGATTTGGAGGACGGGCGGATCAACTAAACCTTTTCAATACATTCACCGGCAATCCCCACGGAATCAACTCTGACATAGAGCGATACCGATCTGTTTCCCTTGGTGACATCACCCGAGCAGCGAATGGACTAGGAAATAACCGGGTTCGCATGACAGTCGTCCCAGAAAAACCGGTCTCGGCAGGACCATCAGGCGAGGTTGACAGGACACTAACACCTTCTGCTCGCCCGACCCCTTCATTTTCGCCATCAGTTCCGACACGAGAAACATTATCTAATGGTCTCAACCTGCTCCACATTAAAGATTCGAACTTGCCATTAGTCTCGTTGCGTATGGTTGCCAGTTCAGGAACCACATCCGATCCATTAGAGAGTCCAGGATTGTCTCACTTCATGGCAACCATGTTGTGTGAAGGCACAGCGAATCTAACTGGCCAACAGATCTCCGAAGAGATGGAGTTCATGGGTTCGCATCTAATTAGTTCAGCTTCCAACGAACAAAGTTTCATCGGAGCTGCGACGCTAACCCAACATTGGGAGAGGGCACTAGAAATACTGGGAGATGCAGCCCTAAACGCCTCCTTTCCAGACGACGAATTAGAAAGGGTCCGAAAAGAGCGCTTAGTTGACCTCAGTCGCATTTCAGACGATTCTACGATCATAGCGCAGCTTGCTGCGCGTTCGCTTTTATATGGGGCTAACACTCCATATGGAAATCCGCCTTTCGGGACTCCGACCACAATATCATCGTTTAACCGTGATCATCTCGACGCACAATTTTCGAATATTTATCAACCCAACAAATCCACCTTGGTAGCCGTAGGTGACATCTCATCTACAGACCTAATCACAAAGGTAAGCGGTATTTTCGGTCAATGGAAAACACCTGAATCCGAGTTATCGTCTACGGATGCCGTAATTGCCGAACCTGCACAACCAATAACAAAAATTTATATCTCCGATAAACCAGGTGCCGCACAATCGGTAATCAGAGCTGGGCATCTAACGATCGACAGACATCATGAGGACTACTATGCCCTCAACCTACTAAATTACCTTTTCGGTGGTCATTTTATGGCACGCTTAAACCAGAATCTTCGTCAGGACAAAGGATACAGTTATGGTTTTCATTCTTCCGTAGACTGGACAACCGGCCCATCATCCCTCGTAGCATGGGGTTCGGTACAAACGGAAGTCACTAAAGAATCAGTAATTGAAATATTGAAGGAATTTGATGACATCCATGGTTCGCGACCTGTGGGCAACGAAGAATTTGCCTCGGCTCGCGACGGACTTCTAAAAGGCTTCGCTGGCCAGTTCGAAACACAGGACCAATTGGTATCGCAGATTTGTCGAGCCCTGATGTTCGGATTGCCTGACGACTACTATACGGGCCTTAGGACGAACTACGAGGCTCTCACCGTTGATGATATCAATCGCGTGGCAAGACAACACCTAAAATCTGACAATCTGATGCTTCTCGTTGTAGGAGATCGCGAAGTCATAGAGCCCCAGCTGGAAAAGCTTGGTTACCCAATTGTCCATGTTAACCACCAAGGACAGGAGTTATAACATGGACTTTGAAGACATCGTCAGCTTTCTTGAAACCAATCATAGGGGTGTAATCAGCACAAAAAGGCCAGATGGCGCTATGCATAGTAGTATCGTCGTGTGCGGCGCATATAAAGGGAACGCAGCTTTCGTATCAGTATATCCAAACTCACAAAAAATCAGGAACTTACGCAGGGATCCTAACTGTACTGTCCTAGCCGTTGCTGAAGATTGGCGTTCCTATGTCACGGTCGAAGGGAAGGCTACTCTCTTGGATTATGTAAATACAAGTCCTGACACTATGCGGCTGATGTTACGAGAAGCATACATGTCGTGCAGTTCTACACCCCATCCGAATTGGGAAGAATTTGACGAAGCGATGACCAAACAAAATGCAGTGATTGTGTTAGTAGATCCCCATAAGATCTACGGATTGCTAAGATAACCACCTGCATCCATGGCAAGGTGCTGTTCCGCCAAAGATACACCAGTTTCAGAATCAAAAGTCGCTATCAAAACTTTTTGACATCAACGCTTAAGAAGATCATCATGTCGCCATTGCCATCGCCTTTAGGTGATGTTAATGCAACGAGTAATTTACACGTATGTCGCACATAGAAGAGCCGCAAGTCACTGAAGATTCAAAGCCAGGTATCTTCTCGTCCCTAAGGTTTTCTGATTACCGGCGCCTGTGGATAGCTACAGCCATGGCCCAATCGGCCAGCTGGGCACTCATAGTTTTACGGGGTGCACTTGTCTATGAACTGACCAAGTCCAATGCATGGGTAGGACTAGTCACTGGGGCAGCGATGCTGCCAGCCCTCTTTATCACACCACTTTCTGGCCTAATGGCCGATCGGTTTGACAGGCGCCGTCTTCTGGCAGTTACCTACATTCTAAACCTTGCACAAAACCTATTCCTGGCGTCTATTGTCATTAGCGGCAACGCCACTGAATATCACATACTCATATTAGCGATTGTGAACGGATCAATTCGCGCTGTTGAAATGCCAACAAACCAAGCAATCCTTCCCAGTTTGATTCCAAGGGGGCAATTACAAAACGCAGTTGCCCTTACACAACTGATGCAGCAGGGGGCAAGAATGATGGGTCCGCTCCTGATGTTGCCTTTCATTAGTTTTTTTAGCCCTGGCCCAGCATTCTTCGTATCAGCTGCCCTATACGCAATAGGTTGGTTGCAAATCATTGGAATCAGAACTACCTCTCGGGGCGTAATTGAATCCGGAAAAGGGATGGTGTCCAACTTGGTAGAGGGGGTTAGGTACATATATCTCCATCCACTACTCCTTTTCATCATGCTTATAGCTGTATTTCACTGCGCACTTACCATGGCATTTGAGACAATATTTCCTTTTTTCTCACGTAGCACTCTTGGGTTGATAAGTGAAAAACAGATCTTTGAGGGCCCGACATTTTTAATGATTGGAGTCGGAACCGGTGCTATTTTTGGGACTCTACTTCTAGCCCGCATAAATGATGTTAAAACACGAGGCCGGTTATTTTTATGGTTCGGGATCATCAGTGGTCTATCGCCGGTGCTTTTATCTTTCACGTTCAACATACCGACAGCCATGGTCGCAGCTGGATTAATGGGAGCCTCAACCGCGGGATTCATGACCTTGAGCCACGGGATGGTCCAAGCCATCACCCCAGATGCTGTTAGAGGACGTGTATTAGGTGCTAATACATGGCATGTCTTGGGAGCTATGGCCGGTTTCAATCTTGTTAACGGACAACTTATGGATCTTTCATGGATGTCCCCGGCATTACTCCTTACCGCTACGGGTCTCATATTCGTTTGGATAATGGCCGCTAGCTTTCTAGCTCCTCATCTTCGTTCCATATATACCAAGGGGATTCCATCCACCACGTTGAAAGTTTAACTCGTATCAAGAACGATTTCTGTATCAAGACGATTATGATGACCCGATGCCCTCCACTTCCAAGATAGTTACGCTATGGTTGTCATTAACCAGTTCAGCTTGCCGTACAGACAAGTTTCGTCAGGACAAAACAACCTCTCTATAGGAGTCTTTGATGTTCAAGATAGGCATAGATGTCGGAGGAACGTTCACCGATTTGGTCGTGGTACGTGAAGGACAGACCCCATATCTATTTAAAACCCACTCCACACCTCACGATCCATCTATAGGCGTAATATCCGGCTTGGGCGATGTAGCAAAATCTTTCGGAATTTCTCTGTCAGGCCTTCTTGGCGATACTGAACTGATCATCCACGGCACTACTGTAGCAACGAACACTCTTTTAGAACGTAAAGGCTCGAAAGTAGGCCTGATTACTACCGAGGGATTTAGGGATCTTTTAGAGATGCGCGAGGGCATGAAAGAGGACCGGTATAACCTAAGAATGCAACCATTAGAACCTTTGGTGCCAAGATATCTTCGTCTAGGTGTAGACGAACGGATTCGTTCGAACGGAGATGTCGTCACGCCTTTGAGCATGAGATCGCTTCGTGATGCACTGGATATCTTAAAGAAGAACGGAGCAGAATCAATCGCGGTCTGTTTCCTTTTTTCTTACTTGTCACCTGATCATGAAAAACTTGCAGCCCAGGTAATCTCAGAAGAATACCCGGATATGTACACGTCTCTCTCCCATGAAATTCTTCCTCAGATCAAAGAATTCGACCGCCTCAGCACAACTGTAATCAACTCTTATGTGGGACCTGTATTTGGACAATATCTTCAGCAACTCAAGGACAGGCTTACAGAATTAGAACACCAACGCAGTATCTATATCATGCAGTCGAACGGAGGCGTTGCATCAATAGATGCTTCAACACAACAAGCGGTCCGTGCGATCCTTTCAGGGCCGGCTGGAGGTGTCAGTGGCGCCTCGTATTATGGGCAATTGATAGGAGCAGACAAAGTCATCGGATTCGACATGGGCGGTACAAGTGCAGACATATCACTCATAGAAAATGGTGCTCCGCACTTGACTTCTGAACAACTTGAAGCTGGATGGAAAATCGCCGTTCCAATGATTGATATACAAACCCTCGGTGCCGGCGGCGGCAGCATCGCCCAAGTGGATCTAGGAGGAATTTTACGCGTGGGGCCGCAGAGCGCTGGTGCCAGCCCCGGACCTGCGTGCTATGGGAAAGGAGGTACGCAACCCACCGTTACCGATGCTAGCTTAGTTATGGGTTATTTAGATCCAAATAAATTCCTGGGTGGCAAGGATACCCTAGACATATCTCTCGCAGAACAAACCATAAACAAAGATGTCGCCGGTCCTTTGAGAATTAACGTCGAGGAAGCAGCCTATGGTATTCACCAAATCGTATCTACCGCCATGGCAGAAGGGATACGCCTTCTATCTGCGCGTCGCGGAGTTGACCCGCGGGATTTTGCAATAGTTGCTTTCGGTGGGGCCTCAGGCCTCCATATAAGCCGTGTTGCCCGCGAACTTCAGATTCGTCACGTGCATCTCCCAGCAGCAGGTCCGGTACTTTCCGCCTATGGGATGCTTAGCACTGACCTTCGAATCGACCTTTCGAGATCTTATCCATCTAGCCTCGACAATCTGGATATCGACGTAGTTCGCAGTATTGTTAGTGAATTAGAATCTGAGGGACAGCAGAAACTCTCTGAGCAACAAGATCACGGTGGTCAAATCGAAACAGTTGTGACTGCTGACATGCGGTATTTAGATCAGATTTACGAAGTTAACGTCCCTGTCCCACAACTAGATCTCGAATTAGAAGAATTCCTTGATCATTGGGCTTCAAATTTTCACAAACGTTTCGAGGAGCTTTTCTCTTATCGCCAACAAAACCAAGAAATCAGGCTCATAACCTTGCGTGTGACGGCTTTTAGCCGCCTGCCTAGAATTGAAATGCCCCTTCTCGCTACAACAAAACCCACCAACACAGTCGCTCAAGAATCACGGTCTATGTACCTTGGCAACTGGTTGAAAGTCCCCGTATACGCCATGGACTGCCTCACTGCGGGTGAATATATTGAAGGTCCGGCACTTCTTGAGTCTGATTTCACCAGCATCCTTGTGGAATCCGGGGATATCGCCACCATAGATCCTTTTGGTGGCATTCACCTCACAGTAGCCACAGACCAAGATGCCAAGGAAGCGCGAGACATACAAGAATACCGCCCTGACCCGGTGACCGTATCAGTGGTGGAACAACGCCTTGAATCTATCGCCCAAGAAATGGTGGAGGTCATGCTTAGGACCTCAATGTCCCAAATCCTGAATTCCAGCCACGATTTCTCCACCGTAATCTTGGATCCCAAAGGTCAGATGGTAGCTCAAGGCGAAGGAATACCTGTACATATGAGCGCTCTGCCTATAGCTGCCCAATCAGTACAGGAACTTTTTATTGGGGACATACATCCAGGGGACCTTTTCCTGATCAATGACCCATATTTCGGCGGTAGTCACCTACCAGATATTACTGTCATCTGGCCCATATTTCACAAAGATCAACTCCTGTTTTTTTCGGTTAACCGGGCACATCATAGCGATGTCGGCGGAGCTACTCATGGCGGTTATAACCCGGCAGCTAGCGAGATTTATCATGAAGGCATCCGCATACCGCCCGTAAAAATCTATGCAAATGGGGTTCCACGCCAAGATGTGATCAGATTACTAGCAGCAAATGTCCGTCACCCCGAAAATTTCATAGGTGATCTAAACGCTCAAATCGGATCAGTGATGACTGCTTCTCGGCGTATCGAAATCCTGATTGAACGCTACGGTCCAAATAATTTATCTCGGTACTCTGATGAGATGTTAGACGCCACCGAACGACGCATACGACAGATGATCTCTGGATGGCCTGACGGCGTTTATAAAGGTGAATCGTTGATAGACAACGATGGATTCGGGGCTACCAATATCCCAATCAGGGCCACAGTAACGATACTCGGCGACCAGATGACTATTGATCTCAGCGAGTCTAGTCCGCAGGTTACGGGTTTCATCAACAGTTCTTACGCCAACACCCGCTCAGCTGCCCACGCGGCTATAATGTATCTCGCGCCATCTGACATACCTAAAAACGAAGGATCCATGCGTCCAGTCAAAATCATTGCCCCAAAAGGAATTATAGTTAACGCGAACCCACCCGCCCCAGTTGCCATGAGCACAAATCATTGTGCCGAAGAAATAATTGAAGCAGTTTTTCAAGCCCTGTCAGAATCAATACCCGAAGCCGTAAACGCTGGGTTTTCCCGCAGACTTAGATACGCTATTACAGCAGTAGACCCACGTAGCAACAGACAGTTCATCTGGCACTTCTTCCTCGCCAGGGGAGGCGGTGGCGCTTCTTCAGGTTTTGATGGTTGGTCCGGTGTAGGAGAGGTCAACGTCGCCGGTGGTATTCGGAGCCCTAGCATAGAAGTCACTGAGGAACGATTCCCATTGTTTATCAAGAATCACGAGATGCGTCCTAATTCAGGGGGTGACGGAACTTGGCGAGGTGGACTTGGCGGCATATGTGAAATTGTATATGAGGGGACTACAGACGCTCGTCTGAACACCGCAGGAGATGGAACAATTAATCCCCCGTCTGGACTTTTCAAAGGTAAGCCAGGACTTCCCCATACATACAGCATCATATCAAATGGAGTCGAACGATTCCTCAAATCAAAAGAGGAAGGCTTAACACTCCATCCCGGGGATATTATTAGGGTTCTGTCCGCAGGTGGTGGAGGTTATGGCCCTCCAGAAGATCGGGACCCTGACGCCCGCAAGCAAGACGTTCTTAATGGTTATGTTACCTGACGAGATCCTATTGACGGACCGTGTCGAATCGACAAGTTATAAGCTATTATTGTTTTCTGATATTGGGCGACGGACTAAGATATAGACGCCACATATGCCGGCAATATTGGAGTAACGAATATAGGTTTTACCTAAATTATCTGTCCCCAAGTCTTCTCATATTCTGCTGTGGTTAACACTTTACCTGTAAACGTTTGTAATGTAAGGCCTATCACACTAGGCGCCGCTTCTTCCGGTGTAAGCCTCAAATGCCAGTCGTGTTTGGTCCATGGAATAGCGGATGACCCTTCGCTCTTAAGCGGTCCAGGGTCTAGGACGTTTACGCGAATATTGTGTTCCTTCATCTCTTCTGCTAAACAAAGACTCATCAAATGCAACGCAGCTTTACTGCTGCAATATGCTGACCCACCCGCCCTATGATTAGATGCCGCTCCTGAGCCTATGTTTATAACGTGGCCCTGGCGTCTCGCAATCATGTAGGGCAGGACATGTCGGCATGTCAGGTATGGCCCGGTGATATTCGTAGCCATCAAGTTGTCCCACCGGGCAGGGTCTATGTCTAAGAAAGGCTCCCCAGGGATCATAATACCCGCATTATTTACTAAGTAATCCACCTTACCAAACCGATCAATCACTTTCTTTGTCATCTCTCCTACCTGCATATCATCGGTAGAGTCGCAAGTAATTGCGAGCGCTTCGCCACCTTCACTCCGGATGGCTTCACAGGTCTCTTGAGCTGTGCCTAGAAGACCGGTAGGGGAACTCGCGCGGGAGGTGACCACCACTTTTGCTCCCTCTTTCCCATACGCCATGGCTACAGCGCGCCCTAGCCCACGACTTGCGCCAGTCACAATCGCTACTTGACCTTCTAATTTCATAGTCCACCTCTACAGTTGGAACTGCAACGGAATTCACTCTGTGTGAACAGTGAGTCTACCTACCATTTTTGAGACGGTCAACGAACCCCATTAAAGCATGATTGCCACGGAGTTTGGATCCGGAGACAAATCCACTGACGTAAAATTGATTAAAGTTTACCGTCCAAGAATCACCTTGTATTTTGACGATTGCATTCTAGGTCGCTACAGTCGTCAGGTCCAAACTCGCCATGTCCGTAACTTAAACATTCTATTTACAATTAACTTATGCTATTCAACCGTACTAATTTGTCCCGGCGAACACCTTTCTTCTACGGTTGGGTTGTCTTCGCGATAGCTTCCACATTGTCCTTGGTGAGACCAGTCATGGCCGTGGCCACACTTTCAGTGTTTGTAGTACCAATGACTTCGCATTTCGGTTGGTCTCGAGGTTCGTTCTCAGCTGCGGTTAGCGCAGGTGGGTTAGCGGGTGCCATTATTGCTCCTTATTCGGGACGTCTCCTAGATCGTTACGGTTCAGGTCACGTGTTGGCCATAGGCTCCTTCGTAACCGGACTTTGCGCCATAGGCTTATCTCTGGTTACCGGTCCCATAAGTTTTGCTTTGGCATATATTATAGGTCGCATGACCTATGTGGGCCCTATGGAATTGGCCCCTTCTACAGCCGTAAGCAACTGGTTCGTACGCAAACGCGCTTTGGCCATGGCCTTTATGCAAGCCAGCCAAGGAATTGGTCTTGGTTTAATGCCTTTCATAGCCCAGTTAGCAATAGCAAACTGGGGTTGGAGATCATCGTGGCAGATGCTCGGCATCATTATTCTGACTGCTGGTATCCTACCACCGTTATTATTCATGCTCAGAAGACCAGAAGACGTTGGATTATCTCCAGACGGAGATGCGAATAGATCCGGAAACATTCCCGACCAAGCCAGACAAGATCCATTTAAATACGACTTCACCCTCCGTCAAGCCGTCAAGACAAAGACCATGTGGATGCTTATGGCATTTAGCGCTTTGATGTTCATGGTACAAGCCGGGGTTAGCCTACACCAGGCACCCTATCATATTCATCAAGGTATGGGAGCAACTCAAGCGGCAACTATAGTAACGGTTTTCGCTTTTTCTTCTGCTATAGGTGGTTTGTTTTGGTCAGCGCTTATCGTAAAAGTACCACTTAGATTAGTCATCACCACTGCAGCATTCACTCAGTTTTCTGGAGTGATTGCTATCATGAACTCTCACGGATCAATGTCAGGTTATATTGCCGCCCTAATTTTTGGAATGGGATTAGGGGGCGTCGCTGCGCTGATTAGGCTTATATGGGCAGAATATTACGGCAGACGTCATCTCGGTGTCATACGAGGGGTAGCTTTACCAGCTCAAATCACCGGACAAGCCATGGGTCCAATTCTCGCTGGTGTGTTTTTCGATTTTACAGGGAACTATATGACAGCTTGGACTATGTTCGCTGTATCTGCAGCGATCGGGACCTTATTGATTTCCCTCTCAAAACCGCCACGTTTGATCCCATAATATCGATCTCCATCCCATAAATGATGAATCCACCAAATCCCGTTCGTAAATTGACAACCTTGCCCCTTGTATTTAGTTGAAAGTCCGGCTAGTCTAGGCATACGGGTCAACCCCAAAACCGCCCATAGGAGTCGCTATGCAAGCCTATTGTGTAAAGTGCCGCGAATCTCGCGAAATCAGTAATCCTCAGCAGATAACTATGAAGAATGGTAGACCTGCCACCCAGGGAACCTGCCCAACTTGTAGCACTAAGATGTTCCGTATCGGGAAAGCTTCATAAAATAGATCCCGGATAAGAGAAACTCCGCGCGCTGCTGACAGGAGAACTCCAGATCCACAAACATTGGAGTTCTCCTGTCAGACCACACCATAACGTGAAAGTTTACTTGGATACTCATGGAACCATCCGCGGGTGTTTCGTTAATCTTGAACCCCTGTTCCTAGCCTTCAGACTGTCCAGATATGATTAAAGGGGTTATGTTACCCTCGGTATCGCAACTGCCAAAACCCGCGCTAATACGTGATCTTTTGACAGTGGTTGTTCTCTTTGTTATCGTGGCTAACGCCACAATATTCACTTCATCAAGGTAACTTCATGCAGTGGGCCACCACACTAGTTGACAGTCTAAAAAAAGCAAACATCTCCCTCATAGCCTATGTCCCTGATGTTAGCATCTCAAAAGCTACGCGGCTGATGGAAGATGATCCTTACTTTCACGTGGTTTCCGCCACCAGAGAAGAAGAGGCGGTTGGAGTAGCGGTTGGTGCATATGCCGTGGGCCGCAGGGCGGCAGTGTTCATGCAATCCAGCGGATTTGGAAACTCAATCAACGCCCTTGCTAGTCTATGCATTCCATGCCGTACGCCGGTGCCTATATTTATCAATCTAAGAGGTGAACTAGGCGAATTCAACTTGGCACAAGTTCCGATGGGCCGAGCTATCAAACCCATACTTGACTCTTTAGGGCTTCCTCATTACACCCTAACCGATGAGAATAGATTAGGTACGATTATCGATGGTGCTATAGAGCTGTGTTACGCAGCCCGGCAACCCGTCGGGCTTTGCATGACACCTCTTCTACACGGAGGCAAGCTTGCTTAGGATCGAAGGCATACGAATTGTCCTGCAGCATGCTGGCGAGAAACCTATAGTTGGCAACCTAGGCCCGACCAGCGATGAACTCCAATCCCTGGGACATCGCGATCGTAATTTCTATACATATGGCTCTATGGGACTATGCTCTTCAATTGCGTTAGGCATGGCACTATCCACAGACCAACAGGTAATCTCTTTAGACGGGGACGGCTCTTTGCTCATGAATATGGGTACAATCGCCACCATCGGACGAGAGAGCCCGCCTAACCTCATCGTAGTCGTTTGGGATAATGAAGAGTGGTGTCAAACCGGCCATCAGCCGTCTCATACTGCTACGAGTACAGACTTGGAAAGTGTTGCAAAAAGCTGCGGTATCTCACAAACTGCCACAGTTACTAGCGAAGAACAATTCGAAACTATTTTGAAAAGCGCTCTTGACCAACCCGGTCCTTGGTTTATAGTGGCAAAAATTGATGAAGAAGGCCAACATATTGAAGCAGCACCGACCGAGCCTGAGTTAACCCTCCATAGATTCCGGCAATCTTTCGAACTGTCTTCCACGAATCCTCATACTCAGCCATGGCACAAACCTAGCGAGGATTAACTTTTCACCGAGTCTCCCACCGTGTGACGCCAGATTCTCGATTGCAACCGCTTTGATTGTAATGTACGATTCGCTGCCAAAATAAGCCTCCCTTAGGAGATCGATATGACAGGAACAAAAATTCTCTCATCCGACTCTCATATCTTAGAACCACCCAACCTTTGGACAGAACGCATGGATCCCAAAACCTTCGGGGATCGCATACCACACCTCGTAAAAGGGGACCCATATGACCACTGGTCCGTTGACGGGGAACTTATGGGAGTAATAGGCACTTTCGGTACTCCAGGCCAACGCTTTGAAAATCCTGAGGAAATCAATCGAGAAGGGAAATACGAGACTATTCGACCGGGCGGATATGATCCGGAAGAACGGATGAAGGACCTTGCTCTCGACGGTGTATATGCAGACATCCTATACCCTTCCTTCGCTATGGAAATGTACGGGGTCCGTGATGCTAAATTGCTGGGATCCGTCTTCGCTACCTACAACGATTGGCTTAGCGAGTTTTGCGCTACATACCCTGACCGTCTCAAAGGAATAGCGATGATCATTCTTGACGATGATATTCAGGGCGGTGTGTCAGAACTCCAGCGCACAACCAGATTAGGGTTGCCTGGAGCCATGATCAGCTCGTTTCCTCTCCCAGGAGACACTTACGACCACCCCAAATATGAACCTTTCTGGGCTGCTGCCGAAGAGTTGGATCTCCCAATAAGTCTCCATACCGCAACAAACAGACCAACTCCACCAGCCGCTATTGTAGAGGATACCGTCATAAGCCAATCAGGGGCCGCTCGCGTCAACGCCGAATACTGGGTGCGCATGTCGCTTTGCCACATGGTCTATTCCGGAATTTTCGAACGATATCCAAACCTCCAGGTCGTGAACGTCGAGAACGACCTCGCTTGGTTACCATATTTCCTCAATCGCCTGGACGTTACCTACATTGAACGCCCTACACAAACTACGTTCCGATTCAAAAACGATGCTCTTCCAAGTGATTTCATGAGCCGTAACGTTTATCACTCGTTCCAAGAAGATGCTCTTGGAGTACGCGATCGAGATATCATCGGCGTTGATAGACTACTCTGGGGCTCAGATTATCCCCATGCTGAATCCACCTTTCCGAAATCGCAAGAAATATTGGATAGTATCCTAGAAGGCGTACCAGAAGACGAGAAGGCGTTGATAGTTGGGGGGAACACTGCAAAACTTTATAAAATAAGTTAACCTGACTTATAACAATGATATGCAGAATAATTGATCTAACGAATTCCTACTAGTTGTTAACTTTAAGTAGACCATATCCCCGTGTTAAAATCCCTGCCATAGCAGAGATTTTAAGCTTGGAAACGCCCATCACTCTAAGTCTTATCAACCGATCAAAACAATAGCAACTGCGAGGATATTATGAGCACTTTGAACGGCATAAAAGTAATCTCTTCAGATTCTCACGTGTTAGAACCTCCAGATCTTTGGACCTCCCGGATGCACAGCAAATGGGGCGATCGAATACCCAAGGTCATAGCTGGACAAGATGCCGATCACTGGGTAGTCGATGGTGAGGAGATGGGCATAATCGGGACATTTGGCGCTTCAGCCGGAATGCGCTTCGAAAATCCTGGAGACATCGTGCGGGAGGGTCGATATGAGGACATTAGAAAAGGCGGGTTCGACCCACACGCCAGGATGGAAGACCTTCAATTAGATGGGGTTCATGCAGACTTTCTGTATCCGTCATTTGCCATGGAAATGTATGCAATTCCAGACACTCAGCTTCTCCAAGGTATTTGCAGCGCATATAACGATTGGCTTATAGAATATTGCGCAGCGTACCCTGACAAACTCAAAGGGATCGCAATGATCGCCTTAGACGACGATATTGAAACTGGGATATCTGAGATCCGTCGTTGCGCAAACTTGGGGCTTGTCGGCGCAATGATCACAGTTTGGCCAAGACCCGGGGAAACCTATGATCACCCAATGTATGATCCTTTTTGGTCCACTGCGCAAGAACTAAACATCCCACTAAGTCTTCATCAAGTAACTAACCGAAGTGTACCTAAAGCACCCGACGCCGATACAGTTGTGATATCACAATCAGGTGCTGGCCGAGTCAACGCCGACTATTGGGTGCGAATGTCTCTTTGCCACATGATCTATTCAGGCGTCTTCGAGCGCTACCCAGACCTTAACGTAATCAACGTAGAAAACGATTTGGCTTGGCTTCCGTATTTTATCAATCGACTGGATGTCACATACATAGAGCGACCCACCCAAACCGCGTATCGCTTCAAGGACGGCGTTCTCCCAAGCGACATTATGCGTAGGAATGTTCACCACTCTTTTCAAGAAGACGGCATAGGAATCCGAGATCGCGACATAATTGGAGTTGAAACACTGATGTGGGGGTCAGACTATCCACATGCTGAGTCCACTTTCCCTAAATCCAGAGAAATTCTTGATAGCATCCTTGAGGGCGTCTCAGAAGAGGAAAAAGCGATGATTGTCGGAGGAAACTGTGCCAAACTCTATAACTTAGAATGATTATCTTGCCAGTTCCCGTCAATTCAACCATCTACTCTACAGGAGGCTTCTAATGGCCGACCAATTGGTAATCTCGTCTGATTCACATGTTGTAGAACCACCTAACCTTTGGATCGATAGAATGGATCCAAAATTTTCAGACCGCATACCTCACCTTGAAAAAGGCGATCCTTTCGATCAGTGGTTTTGCGACGCCCATCCCATTAGCACCCTGGGAGCTTTTTCAGCAGCCGGCAAGCGTTTCTCCGCACCGCAAACGATAGATTTAGACGGACGATTTGATGATGTGCCCGCAGGAGGATACGACCCCACAGCGCACATCAACGATCTGGCTATAGACGGTGTGTACGCAGACGTCCTGTATCCATCTATAGGTTTGGGTCTCTTCGGTATTCCTGATCCAGTTCTCATTAGTAATGTTTTTTCAGCTTACAACGACTGGTTATCCGAATTTTGTTCCGCATATCCCGACCGTCTTAAGGGTGTTGCCATGATCTTGGCAGAACCCAGCAATATAGAGACCTCAGTTGCCGAACTCAGGCGTTGTACCGAAATTGGATTAGTGGGTGCAATGATTAGCGTATATCCATCGCCCGGCATGTATTACGACTCGCCGTCTTATGATCCTTTCTGGGCAGCTGCCCAAGAATTAAACATGCCGGTCAGCCTCCACGTCTCTACTAATCGCCCGGGATCTGTAGAACACAACATTGACGCAGGTAAACCCAGTCAATCTGGCGCCGACAGATCAAACAGTGACCACTGGGTAAGGATGTCACTGAGCCACTTAGTCTTGGGGGGGGTTTTTGAGCGATTTCCAGACCTTAAAGTGATTAATGTAGAACATGAATTATCTTGGATGCTCTACTGGATCCAACGTATGGATCTCACCTACATAGAGCGAACCACCCAGACACCCCATCGTTTCAAAAATGACATGCTCCCCAGTGATTTCGTAAGACGAAATATATATCACTCTTTCCAAGAAGACTCTATAGGCATACAGTTTCGTGACATGATCGGTGTTGACAACCTTATGTGGGCTTCCGACTATCCCCATGCCGAAGCTACCTTTCCAGAATCTCAACGAATCCTTTCAGAAATTCTCGAAGGTGTCCCGCAAAAAGAACGCGATCAAATCGTAGGAGGAAACTGTGCACGCATGTATGGGTTTTCTTTTAACGGAAGTTGAACCAATCAACTAACCAGATTCATTACAGTTCAAACCATCAACTTAACCCACTGGAGGAATCACGTGACTAGTCCCCTAATCATTTCTTCTGACTCACACGTAGTAGAACCACCAAATCTCTGGACTGATCGTATGGACACCAGATTCGGAGACGGAATTCCGCATCTAGAGCATGACGAGCCTTACGACCAGTGGTATTGCAAAGGGCAAGGGGTCAGCACATTAGGTGCGTTTACATCAGCGGGAAAACGTTTCTCCAAGCCCGAAACTATAAATTTGGAAGGTAGTTTCGCCGAAGTACCCCCAGGTGGATATGATCCTGATGCTCACGTCAAAGACTTGGCCATAGATGGGGTGCATGCCGATGTCCTTTATCCCTCGGTAAGCCTCGGCCTCTATGGAATAAACGATACTAACCTTCTTCGTCCTATATTAAGTGCATACAATGACTGGCTTGCAGAATTTTGTGGGAGCCACCCAAAGGTTCTAAAAGGCATCGCTGCAATTCTTTTAGAGGACGATATTCCCGCGGGTATCGCCGAGATGAAACGCGCAGCTGGGAAGGGCCTGTCCGGGGCAATGATCAGTGTATATCCTGGTCAAGGATATTTTTATGACGAGCCTATGTATGACCCATTCTGGGCCGCCGCTCAAGAGTTAAACATGCCCATAAGCCTCCATGTTGGCACTGGTCGATTGGGGAGAGCACAGTTAGTAGAAGATGGTAAAATTGTCCAAACAGGCGCCGACAGATCAAACAGCGATCATTGGGTTAGAATGTCTCTGAGCCACCTAGTCCTCGGTGGTGTTTTCGAACGATTCCCGGACTTAAAAATCATAAATGTTGAACACGAGCTCGCATGGATGCTGTACTGGCTCAATCGTATGGATATGACATACGTCGAACGAACTACGCAAGCTACCTATCGTTTCTCATCGGACATGCTCCCAAGTGACTTCGTGCGACGGAATATCTATCACGCCTTCCAAGAGGACGCTATCGGTATTCAGCATCGAGACATGATAGGTGTCACACAGCTGCTTTGGGCCTCAGATTATCCCCATGCCGAAGCTACCTTTCCGGAATCTCAACGAATCCTTTCAGAAATCCTAGAAGGTGTACCACAAGACGAACAAGATCTCATTGTTGGCGGCAACTGCGCCAGAATGTATGGGTTTGATTCCGACATCAAGTGACCTACTTCACTAACGATCCAGAGCTAACCATCACGTTGTACAAGCCTATGCCCAACGTGATGTTGACCTTACCAGGTTAAATCTAAGGAGGACATACATGGCTAATTTCAAAGGAGTATTCCCTGCAATTATCACACCGTTCGACCACCAGGGAGAACTTAACGTTGATGCTTTCCGACAAGTCATGGAGTCCAACATACAAGCCGGAGCCAACGGCTTCTGGATTTGCGGTGGGACCGGAGAAAGCGTGTATCTCACATCTGACGAAATTAGCAGGGTAGCCGAAGCTTCGGTAGATCAATCCGGAGGCCGGGCAACCACAATTGTTCATGTCGGATCAACTACTACCAGTCAGGCAGTCCGAAATGCCAAAGCATCCGCAAATGCGGGCGCGGATGCCATATGCTGCGTGCCACCATTCTTCTATGGTCCCTCGGAACAATCTCTAGTGGACTTCTACAAAACGGTTGTAGATGCTGCCGACGGACTTCCTCTTTTCGTTTACAACCTCCCACAGTCAACCGGCACCGAAATAACATCCGACATAATGGAAACTTTGGTACGGGAAATTCCAGAACTAAAAGGCGTAAAGCACTCCGCACCAAATTTTGAAAATATCCGGAATTTCGCCTCCTTAGGCATATCTGTTTTTAGTGGCAATGGATATATGTTGCTAGCAGCACTCTGCAACGGAGCAATAGGTGGAATAGATGGACCATTAAACATAGCTCCACAACTCTGGGTTGAGGTTTACAACCATTTCCAATCAGGGGACATCCAACGAGCCATGGACGCCCAGGAGCGCGCAAACAAACTAATGGACCTCACGAGAAGCTCCTTGTTCCCTGCAGTATTTAAACACCTAGTAGGTGAACAAGTAGGTGTTGACTGCGGCGACCCACGGCCACCTCTTCCCGCGTTATCCAAAGCAGCCGCACAAGAACTATCCCAAAAGGCAGATTCGCTTGGGTTACTACCAAAACCAGCCGCCGTTCGCTAATATTCCACAATAAAGTTCATGAAACGAGAAGACCTCGAAAACTGGATCCAAACTCAAACTGATATCAGGGATATTGAGAACCTAAAGGGGCGTTATGCCGCGTTCTGTGACGACGGCTATAACCCAGACGGCATAGCATCGCTCTTCACCAGTGACGGCGTGTGGGAAGCACCATGGCAAGGCAGATTCGAAGGGCGGGAAGAGATAAAATCATTCTTCCAACGGGTCTCTGGAACCATCACATTCTCGATCCACGGCGTGGTTAACCCTGTGATCAACGTGAACGGAAATTCTGCTGACGGGAGATGGTACTTGTTCCAGCCTTGCATAATTAACGGAGAGGCTTACTGGGTATCAGGAAAATATTTGGATGAATATTCTAAAATTAATGGCGAATGGTTTTTTAAATCTCTAAAAGTATCTTCCTTCTTTCGTGCACCGTTCGCTTCCGGTTGGAACTGCAAGCCACTCGGTTGAAACATACTTTTGATAGATCTGAGCCTGGACCCGAATCCTCGGCGCCTGAATATATGAGTTGCCTCGCTACACAATAACCATCCCAATAAGGAGCCAACATGACTGACCTAGATCTCGCTGCTAAAATTCAACGCCTAGATGATATCGAAGCCATCCGGAATCTTAAGGGCAGATATTGCGCTTTTTGCGACGACGGCTATAATGCCGATGGCATAGCTAGTTTGTTCGTTGAAGACGGAATATGGGACGGTGGGATACGGGGGAAATACGACGGCCGTGAAGCCATCCGGTCTTTTTTCACCACCGGCACTAGCCGTATTACATTCGCAGTCCACAATGTTCTCAACCCTATCATCGAAGTCAACGGTGACACCGCCCACGCGAGCTGGTATCTATTTCAACCCTGCACAGAAGCCGGACAAGCCTATTGGGTATCAGGCGTATACCAAGATGATTACGTAAAAGTAAATGGCCAATGGTTCTTCAAGAATCTTCAAGTGACTTTTAATTTCTGGACACCTTTCGAACAGGGTTGGGCCAAGCAACCTTTCCCCAACCCATAAACCCGACTTCAGCGTGAGAAAATAATTGTCCTAAGGAAGCTGAGTGGCTGCCACGAAATCTACAGGGAGAGAGAAGACATATTCTCAACGAATATACCTTCCTCATCATTGGGTTCGCTGCAAATCACTCTCACACCCGTCCTTATATTGTCCCCCTTTTTCAATCGTCCTATCAACCTCGGCCCTTCGTCGAGTTGCACTAAGACCACCGTATAAGGGACGTCGTCGGCAAAACGGTCCGGAGCTACGTAGATAGTAGTGCTGGTAAGTACAATTCCTTCCCCAAGGACTTCTGCCAACCCAATCACTGCGTTGCCACAGTTAAAGCACATCGGGATTTTAAACAGATACGTTGAGTCACAATCGTTGCATCGGTAACCGTGAAGCATCCCAGCCATATATCAATTCTTACCCAGAATGTGAACCGTGGCGACTGCTCCAGAACCACCTAAATTATGGGCTAATCCCACATCTGCTTTCCTAACTTGATTGGATGCAGTGCCCCTAATCTGTTGCACCAGTTCATATATCTGCGCCAACCCGGTAGCTCCGACGGGATGTCCTTTGGCTATAAGACCCCCACTCGGATTCACCGGTAATTTCCCTGCCAACTGGGTCAACCCTTCGTATACGGCTGGACCACCTTGCCCCTTGTCAAAAAACCCCAAGTCCTCTGTAGCAACAATTTCAGCTATAGTAAAACAATCATGTACTTCCGCAAAATCTATTTCACTTGCTTTTAATCCAGCCATACCGAACGCCTCTTGCGCAGCTTTTACAGAAGCTGGAAAAGTTGTGAGATCCTCCATCTGGGACAACTGGGCTGGCCCTGAAGCGTGCCCTGATCCAAGCACCTTGACGGGTTGGCTGTTAAACTGAGATGCGATTTCCAATGGGCACAATACTGCAGCCGCTGCACCATCGCTTATAGGTGGGCAGTCAAAGAGTCGAATAGGATCTGCAACAAATCGCGACGTCATCACCTCTTCTAAATCTGTCTGTTTCCTGAATTGTGCTTTTTCATTCGTAACACCGTTACCATGATTTTTTACTGAAACCATGGCAATTTGTTCCCGCGTCGTACCCCACTTGAACATATGTTGTTCCATTATCATAGCGAATGCGCCGGGGAATGTGAGTCCACTACGCATTTCTAGGATCTCATCCCCAGCAGTCGATAATGCAGCCGTAATCTCCCCTGTACCGACACCCGTCATTTTCTCTGTCCCAACGACCAGCACAAAATCATACAACCCCGCTGCTACAGTCAGGTACCCGTGCCTAAATGCTATACCTGCGGACGCGCAGGCTCCTTCTACCTTAGTAGCGGGTATGCCAGTAATCCCCAACCTCCCAGCTACCATAGGTGCCAACGCTCCCTGATTAGAAAGACGTTCCGACGCAAAGTTCCCAAGATACAACGCTTGGATCAATTCTGGCGCAATATACCCATCAAGCATTGCCTGTTGACACGCTTCAACAGCTATAGATACGACATCTTGTCCATCCAAACGGCCAAATCCCGTAGACCCCACTCCAACTACCGCAACCGGACGCAAGTTCGGACGGCTCAGATTAAAACCATAATCTTCCACACTTACCTTGCCCATCTATATGTTCCTTTCCCTCTTTGTCCAATATGGTTTTCGAAGGTCATTTTTTTCTACTTTTCCGTAAGCATTTTTCGGCAAAGTCTCATGAAAATCAATAGATTGAGGCTTTTTATAGCTTGCCATGTTCAGCCTGCAAAAATCTATGATTTCTTGTTCCGTTGCCTGAGCATCAGACGACAATACCAAAGCTGCCTTGACAGACTCACCCCAGACTGCGTCGGGCACTCCGAATACTGACACCTCGGCCACCGACGGATGGCGAGCAATTACTTCTTCTACTTCGCGTGGATAAATGTTCGCTCCTCCGCTGATAATCATGTCATTCTTCCTATCAGTTATGAACAAATACCCTTTTTCATCCAAGTGGCCTAAATCACCGGTGTGTAACCACCCATTCCTGAGCGTCTCTGATGTGGCTAGAGGGTTGTTGAGATACCCACTCATGACTAGATCGCTTTTGACTCCAATCTCACCTGTGACCCCAACTTCAAGTTCGTGGTCGTATTCATCTAAAATTGCAACGCGTACACCAGTTACCTCTCTGCCCGCTGACCCGAGGCGGATGAGGCGGTCTGGATCATCTTCAATCACGTGTTCTTCCTTGGGCAAGGTTGTGATAGTCATGGGAGCTTCTCCTTGCCCGAAGATTTGTACGAATATATTTCCAAATATTTTTATAGCTTGCAACATGTGTTCCGTATACATGGGTCCACCCCCATACACGACTGTATGTAAGCTGGACAGGTCATATTTATCTTTTGACTCACTCGCTACAAGCATGTTAATCATAGTTGGGGCCATAAACATCGTGGTCACCCTATAACGTTCGATGGCATCGAAAATCAGAGGCGGATCGAATCGCCGGGTTCCCGGAAAAGCGTTCGCGGCGCCACGGGCTATGTGGTGGAACATGCTTAATCCCGACCCATGAGTGATCGGTGCCGCATGTAACAATACATCTTCGGGTTTAGCGGGGTTAATATCAGTCAAAAATGCTTGAGCCATAGATAGAAGGTTTCTGTGCGAAAGCATCGCGCCCTTAGGTTGTCCAGTTGTACCTGATGTAGAGAATATCCAAGCCAGGTCTTCCGGGTTAATAGAAACATTTGGGGCATTTTGGATCGACGAAGATAGCAAATCTTCATACTCTAGGGACCCATGCCCATGGGCCCCTAGACAGATATAATGTTCGAGTTTCGGCAGTGCAGATTTAATCGCATCTACCTCGCTACTGAAGTCACCACCGTACACTAACCCGGTAGCGTCTGTATTGTTTAACAAATACTGAATCTCTTTAACATGGAGACGTGCATTCATAGGAACAATCGCCATCCCAACTTTCATAGAAGCAAGGATCGTCTCTAATCCTTCGTAACAATTGTTTACCAACAACCCTACTCTCTGCCCTTGCTTCATTCCTAAATCAATCAGTCCATTAGCTAATCGGTTAACGCGCGCTTCAGCTTCATTAAATGAAATAACCGTTCCGTCTTGAATCCATGCTGGCCTTTCAGGCCACCTACGAGCTGCCCTAGTGAGGATGTCTCCTACGCGCACGTTTGTCCTCCCTTATGGTCACTTCTGTAAATTTCTAAACTCAGGTCATGCCGTAATTCCCAGTTCATGCTTATGCGTTTTCACTGCCGGAATTGCTAGCCTTTGTAGACATCACCAATTGAGTTTGGGTAACCACAGCGGCCGTTTTGCCATCTCCCCTTATTACATTAGTCTGCCAAACCATCGTCGTCCGCCCCAAATGTAAAGGTATACACACTCCTTTAACTCTGTCTCCCTCTGGAATTCCTGCTATGAAATTCGTCTTACTTTCTATAGTGGTGGTGGCAGCACCCTGAGGGATATTTGCCATAGTTCCGATCGCACCCAAGGTGTCGGCCAGGGACATCACCGCTCCACCATGCATTATGCCTGTACCTGTAGTAAGGTCATTCGTCACATCTAACACCCCTATTACACAATCCAGTGTAGTACTGATTAATTTCAACCCTAAAGTCTGTGCGAAAGGAATTGATTCGATAGCTGAGTTTGCATTGGTTTGCATGAACGTTCCTTCATTCCAGTTTCAATTTGTTCAAATACTTTTTCAGTCTCTATACCTACAGGGGTATAGAAATAACTTCTTTACTCCAATGAAACTTGGATTCGTAGTGTCAGTTTGTTTCTAAATTAGTTTTCTTCGTTCCGGTAAATCTGCGGACAGTCTCTTTAGTTTTATCTGACGAAAATACCTTGGCATACCAGTCTTTTTCTATTTCAAACCCTTCTTTCAAAGGAACCTTTAAACCATTCCGCACAGACATTTTAATAGCTGTAATTGCCAAAGGTGATTTCGTCATTAATTTTTGACAGAACCCGATAGTAACTTTTAATGCGGTATCCTGATCAACGACTTTCGTTAACAACCCCAATGACATAGCTTCATCCGCAGATACTAACTCTCCTGTTACCAACAGTTCCATCGCTCTTGTTGGACCGATTATCCGTGACAAGCGTTGAGTTCCACCCCAACCTGGTATAATCCCTAGGTCTACTTCCGGACTTCCAAAGGTTGACATGCGACCAGCTATCTTAAAGTCACATGCCATCATCAATTCGAATCCGCCCCCCACACATGTCCCTTCAGTTACTGCGATCATAGGTTTTGGCGACGCCTCGATAGCATCACACAAGCCCTGCCCTAACCCTACAAAGTCTCGACATTCGGAATGTTCCATGGTGACCATCTCTTTAATATCCGCACCAGCACTATATATCACTTTTAGTGCACTCGAAATAATCACTACCCGAGATGACACATCGTCACTCAGTTCCCTAACAGTCTCCGTAAGTTCCTTTACTAGGCTACGGTCCAATGCATTCACTGGTGGACGGTTCAACTGAACCAACGCTAAGCCATTGTCTACGCTCACATTTAAAAAAGACGTTGCCAACTTACCTCCAAGGGTTAGGTGAGACAACTGACCACCTATGTCGAAAGGTCCTTACATCTCACTAGTTGAAAAACGGCGCGGTATGCCCACAGTCCGCCGGGCCGGCTGGTTTAAAAAAGAACGTCAAGATTTTCAGGAACTGGAGCATGTAGCAATTTGAGCACCTTCAGACAACGATTTTAACTTAGCCCATACCAGGCCTCTATCGACCCGTCCGGCCCCAGCAGAGGTATCGAACCCGCAATCTGTTCCTGCTATTACACGACTCTTGCCACCTAGGATCTGAGCCACTCGCAATATCCTATCCGCTACAACTTGGGGATGTTCAACGTATTTCGTTTTAGTATCTATAACCCCGACCACCAGCATCATGGAATCAGGCAGAGGAAACTTTTCAAATACTCTGTACTCGTGAGCATGACGTGGATTGGCCATCTCTAAAGACAGGGCACCAACATTCGCATCATATAAATATGGAAGTATATCTTCAAGAGGAACGTCATGATGGTGAGGACCTTCGTAGTTACCCCAACATACGTGTAGCCTAACGCGTTCTGGAGGAATATTCCTCAATGACTTGTTGATCGCTTTAATGTTCAGCGCCACACGGTCCTGAAATGAAGCCAAGGATTTATCTTGGTAAGATATATGTCGTTCCATGGCCAAGTCTGGACAATCAAGCTGTAATACAAATCCCTTGGACACTATCAGTTCGTATTCTTTACGCATCTCTTCAGCTACTGAAAAAAGGTAATTTCCATAGTTAGAGTAATGATCGTTTTGCATGGTCATTGCGATGACTCCAGGAGATGCTGCGGTCATAAAAGCTTCTTCAAACGCTCGGTTTGAATCGCCAATGATCCTAGTAAACTCATCACACTCATTAAGTGCCGCATCTAGGCATTCATAGTGAACGGGTGCTACGCATTTAGGTGGGGCTCTCAGATTTACTGCTGAGGGATTCGCCATCCCAGGTTGCGATAATCCATGTTCAACCAGATCCCTTGCATTCATCCTCTGTCCGTGGGAACCAAATCCTGTCATTCTTTGGGTCACATAGCTAGAAAAACTTATCCTAGCCTGCTCGCCGCTGTTGCCCACATCTATTCCTACTTCTAGTTGCCGAAGTATAACTTCTTTAGTCGATTCGCTAACTGCCTCAGACAATTCTTCTTGATCCGGTTTTTCTCCTCTCGCAAATGCAGCCATCAAAGGTTGTAATCTATCTGTCCTAGGCAGGCTTCCGCAATGGGTTGTTAGAACGCGGTTCTCGCTCCCCTTCATTGCACGATATCTAGGCCAGCAATGATCAATTTCTTAGACATCATTAACTCCTGAAGTGAATAAACACGACTAATGGTCTTTAATTGATTTACGATTTACAGTATATTATACTGCGGTAATATCGTATATCGTAATTCCGGCTGATCCTAATTTTGGATCACCGATACTGTACCTGATAGCCCTAATCAAGGCAACCTTATGGCGCTATAATCTACTCTTAAACTTTTTGCACTTACAGCAGATCCGGAGGCGTATCATGGCAAAAAAACGGATTGGCGATCCTTGGGTACCGGCTGCCCAATATGGGCGCTCTCTTCCAAAATTCATGGTAAACCTACTGATGAGGGACGTCCGTTCAAGCGTGGAATTCTACCAGCAAGTTTTGTCAGTTCAGTGCGTTTATCAAGATGAGGATTTCGCCGCGCTAGAACTCAACGGATTCAAGTTGATGCTACATGCAGATCATACCTATGACCATCATCCGTGGTACAAATGTTTGACGGGAAATCAGGTTCGAGGCTTAGGGGTAGAACTACGCCTATTCGATGTTGATCCAGATCTTATAGAATCAAAAGCTCGTAAATTTGGTTCACCTATTTTACAGAAGGCCACCACAAAAGCCCACGGCTGGCGCGAGGCGTGGATACAAGACCCAGCCGGATATGTGTGGGCTGTCGGTCAAGCCACCTCTGCTTGACCATAACCTAGGGTTACGGCACACTATCAACCTAGCAGTTTGGATAATTTCAGCTCTTTATTCGATTGAGGGTAACGATCAATGATGAATCCCGATATTCAACAAGTATTAGATCAGTTCAACCGCAACGATATGCTAGAACTGGCTAAAAGCCTTGTCCGCATCCCCAGTTTCAAGACCGAAGAAACCGCGGTTGCCAGTTTCATAGCAGAACAACTCGAGGAATGGGGCTACCAGGTACAACTTCAAGAGGTCCAGCCTGGTAGATTCCAAACGATTGCCGTGATGCCTGGAACTGGCGGGGGCAAATCCCTCATGTTCAACGGCCATATCGACATTGACCCAATAGCTCGTGGTTGGAACAGGGATCCCTGGAATCCAGTCGTCGAAGGGGATCGCTTGTATGGCGGAGGAATCCGTAACATGAAAAGTGGTGTAACCGCTATGATCCATGCCGCTGAAATGATACGCCGTTCAGGTATCAAACTTAAAGGCGATTTGGAAATAGCATGCGTAGTCGGAGAACTGCAAGGTGGTGTAGGTAGTATTTACTTGTGTGAGAATGGCCCGCTGACTGATATGGCAGTTGTCCCAGAGCCTTTTGGAGCCGACAATATCCTTACTGTACACGCAGGTGTCGTAGAAATGGCTGTCCACACTCTCGGCCGTGCCAGGCACATTAGCCGCCAAGAGGAAGGAATAGATGCCATAGATAAAATGTGCAAAGCAATACCTGCGATTAAGGGGGTGAAGTTCCGACATACTCCCAGGCCAGATCTTCCCGCTTTGCCCAGAATCAACGTTGGATCCATCATAGGTGGTATGGGAAGAGAATATGATCTCAAAGGGCCAAATTTTGTTCCAGACTTTTGTACTGTCATAGTAGACGTCCGATTCCTCCCTGGCATGACGACCCAATCGGTAAAAGAAGATATACAAGCAGCGTTAGACAGCATCAAAGGCGAAGACGAAGACTTCGAATACGAAATAGAGATGCCCCCTCACCCAAAACACAAAGTCTTCACAGAAGTAATGGAACCGTTCGACCTCCCCAGAAACGAATACATCCTTGACACGGTCCTTAGGCAATATCGGACCATAACCGGTCGAGAGCCTGAAAACGTGGGAGCTGTCCCACCGGGATCGTACAGCGGTGATGACACTTGCCATTTATGGAAAGCAGGTGTGCCATGTCTTTTATACGGACCTGGAGGTGGTCCCGAATCTGCCACCGTCCCAGATGAATACACACGGATTAGCGATATGGAGCAAGTTGCCAAAGTCTTAGCTCTTACTGCTATAGACGTCTGCAACTTGCCGAAATAGAAATTAAAGAAGGAGCATAGATAATGCCGCAAATTGAAGAAAAGCTAAAACAGATTGGATATGAGTTACCACCACCACCACCACCGGGTGGCAACTATGTTCCCGCTGTAAGAACCGGGAATCTTGTATTCTTAGCAGGTGTAGTATCTAAACGTGCGGACGGGTCAACCATAGTAGGGAAGCTAGGCAGAGATCTGACAATCGATGAAGGCTATGAAGCCGCGAGATTATGTGCTCTTAACCTGTTGTCTAATCTAAAAAAAGAATTAGGAGACCTAGACAAAATAAAACGTATAGTCAAGCTTTTAGCCATGGTGAATTCAGATCCGGAATTCCCTTCACCTCCTGCAGTAGCAAACGGATGCTCTGACTTGTTCGTTGAACTATTCGGAGACAAAGGGAAACATAGTCGTTCAGCAGTTGGTCTAGCTACACTTCCAAATGGCGTAGCAGTAGAGATTGAAGCCATCGTAGAGGTCGAAGACTAATTATCGAGACAAAGTGGTGTCCTGGGTGAAATTTTAGGTCCGACAGTTAAATCCGCCCAGGACACCAGTAGTCTCACCAAAAACGATTGTTAATAACGATGTGGCTACACTCCCAATGCGTAGCCATCCCTACGAGGATCGGCACCACCCATTAAAACCCCTGTATCCGGATCTAGCGCGATTGCGTGACCACCACCTACCTCTGTAGTCCATTCACCTAAAGTGTTCACGTCGTGACCACGGGATTCTAACGATTCCCTGACTTTCGTTGATATACGATCTTCCATATTAATGCGAACCCCGCCCATTACCCGAAATCTGGGCGCCTCTATAGCTTCTTGTACATTCATCCCAAACTCTAGAACGTTAAGCAACATCTGAGCGGTAGTTTGAGGTATGCCGTAAGATCCTGGGGTTCCTATAGAAAGGACAAATTTACCGTCCTTGAACACCTGTACCGGAGCCATATTACTCCCTGGCCTTTTCCCAGGAGCCAATAAGAGCCGGCTGTCACTTTTCGGATCTATGTCCATGAGATCAATAAGGTTGTTTAGGAGTACGCCTGTAGAGCCCGCTACGACTCCACTTCCGAACGCCGATCCCAAAGTTTGTGTGATAGTTACTACAGTCCCTTGGCCATCAGCAGCAGAAAGATGAGTCGTCTCTCCACTTTTAAACCCTGTTGGGCTACCAGCCTGCAGGGAACCACTCGAAGGGTCTGACGTAAACCTCTCTCCCATGACTACCGAAGCACTATTGCGGTCGATACGCTTTTTCTGGCTTAATGCATAATCCTTAGATATAAGTCCTGTGACTGGCACATCGACAAAATCCGGATCACCACCGTAAATAATGCGGTCAGTAACAGCAAGTTTAATAGCCTCTGACACAAGGTGGATGTACTCTGCGGAGTTATGTTCTAACCCATCTACTCCGGACTCTTCTAATATGTTTAGGGTTTGCAAAATCTGAAACGCGTTGGAGTTTGGTCCAGTTGTCACAATTTCGTACCCTTTGTATGTAGATGCGATAGGCTCTTGCCACTTGGGATGGTAGGATTCAAGGTCAGATTCTGTGATAAGCCCATCCGATGCTCTCATAAACCGATCTATCTCGGTAGCAACCTCACCGGTATAAAATCCACCTACCCCTTGAGATGCCAACGAGCGGAAGGTGCTTGCTAAGTTCTTCTGCACCAAGATTTCTGATTCTGATACAGGACGTTCGCCTTTACCAAATGCCCGTCTGCTCGAATCGAATTTCGATAATTTCTCAAAATTTACCTCAAAGAACCTGCCATCCAGTTCAGAAACAACGTACCCATCTTCTGCCAAATCGATAGCTGGCCCTAAAACGTCGGAACCCTGCAGTGTTCCATAAGCCTGTAACACCGCTAACCATCCGGCTGGATTGCCAGGTACAATCGGGCAGCGAACACCGACGCTATGCGAGCCAGGAGTGAACGCTGCCGGAACTGCTTTTTGAGGAACTACACCTGAGAAGTTCAACACTTCCCGATATTCACCGTAGTTTCGGCTGATCACCAAAAAACCCACACCCCCCAAGCCAGACATATAGGGCTCAACGACATTCAACGCTGCTGCCGCGGCAATAACAGCATCAACTGCATTACCACCTTTGAAAAACATCTGAGCTCCTGCCATGGACGCAGCATAATGAGCACACGCAACCATGCCTTTACGGCTTTTTACTACCGGTCGATGAGCCCTCAACACCCCACCTTGTGGGAGGCTGCTCTTAGATAAGTACGTAGGTCGATGCATCAACTAATCCGCCATATTTGCAGGATATAGAACTCTCAGCGAGGTTGTAGTTGTCGCCGTTTATCTCGTTGCTTTAGTCATGACTGCCCAATTTATATATTCGGGTGGCTGTGTCATGAAACAAAGCTGCTCTTTCTTCATCCGAGTACCCTTTAGATAAACGTTTGAAGGCGTTGTACATCACATTGTAGGAGTACGAAATTTTATCTACAGGGAAATTACTCTCAAACATACTCCTGTTGGGGCCAAACTTATCAATACAATAGTCCATAAGCGGGGCCATAGCATCAGCTAACTCTTCGGATCCAATCGGTTCGGAACGCGCGTGCCAATCAAACCCTGTTTGCGGCATACCAATGCCGCCAAGCTTGATAGTGACATTTGGGCATTCCGCTAACCTGGTAATCCCACTCCGCCAGGTCGTCATTACCTCATCTTCTCTATTTGCATAGGGACCGATTCTCATTAATCCACCTATGTGGTTTAACACTATGGACAAGTCGGGTACACAATTCGCAAAATCAGCTAATTCTGCCATCTGATGAAAATAAAGCCACGCTTCTAGAGACAATCCCATACGTGACAGAACCCTCGCACCTGCTCGAAATTCGTCATTGGCAAGTTGTCCTTCTAATCTAATAGCGGCAGTATTTTCAATTTCAGGGTTAGGATCCCACGTAACAGAATGTCGAATACCCCGGAACCGATTTGGACTCGCAACCTGTAATGCTTCTAGAACAGGTTCAACCTGGTCACCTAAATTAAGGTTTGCCCGGCCCACTATGCCAGCCGCTGCTCGACAATCACCGTACAGACCGCTGGCGCTGGCAGCAGCAAGTCCTTGTACAAATTCTACCTCACCAACCGACCGCATCTCCTCGGATCCCTCGGCCCTATACATTGCCCTTGCTTCAACAAACACGGTTGACCGAACGTTATGTCCGCTACTGACATCCTCTATTAATTCGTGCAAAAGATATCGCTGGTACGGTATTCGTTGAATTCTAAAATCCCAAAAGTGATGATGCGGGTCACAGATCGGAATCTCCGGCTCTAATGCCGGTTCTTGTGTCAAATTAAGCCAGTCAGGACCTCCGAATGGCATGGTATAGCCTCCTACCTTAATGTCATCACCCCAATCATAACTCCTCCGCGTTCTATTCATCAAAACGCGGCAACGGTTTACTGGTGAATTAAAGGTCGTGCCTTAAAAACTCGGGCCGACATCGAGAGACGAGCAATCGATTCTACCGTCATTGCCATCACGATACTAGATATGCCAATAACTCCTAATTAGCTGCCAACTACCCCAAACCGATCGTGATCTTTGCGCTTTAACCAACTGCATAACTCACAACTCGAAGATATTTTCCGGCAAAAACGCAGATACAACGAAGTTCGGAACATCGACAACATTGCTAATCTTTAAATCTACAGCGACACTGCACAATATGTACGCTTGATCTTTCGTCCACCCGCGCTCCTGCAAAAGATCTATCATGTTCAATAAAGCGTTTCTTGCAGCCAAAGTTAAGTCTTCACCCTCATTCGTTCCATCTTCCCGTATCGGCATTCCCATAGTAGCTACGAAATTTTTAGGTACAGCCCATTCTGGATTCACAAAATATCCAGAGTGTGAAAAACGCGGCCACTTGATACCCTTACGTTCAGCTTCTCCCTTATGGATCTGGAAACGGACTGCAAGTGTCGAGCCCATCTCTATCGCGGTTACACAACACTCTCCATCACCTTGAGCAAAATGTCCATCACCTGCCGAGTACAAACCACCATCCACAAAAACTGGTATGAATAACTTCGAACCTTTAGTCAATTGTTTTACATCAGCATTTCCACAATTTTCGCGAGGTGGCAACGTCCTCAGACCTTCTCGTGCAATCAACTCATTCCCCGGCACCGCATCAGACGGATCTGGTGGCATAACAAACCCACCTCGTTGCCGCAGGGCTTCTTCTCGCTGAGTCCATTCTTTTACCTGTTTTTGAGATGGGGCAACGCCAGCCGTACCCATAAAACTACTGTCAGGTATTCGTACTCCTGGAAGAGATGTCGAAGTTGCTGATCCATCATTGATCTCCCAATGAACCAGATAAGGGTCCACGAATATATCCCGCAAAAATCCTAGACCAGGAGCTAAACGAGTCCATCCTGTAGGTTCTGGAAGGATTTCTAAATACTCAACCTCCAAGAGATCCCCCGGTACCGCACCTTTAATGTACACCGGCCCGGTCAACGGGTGCGTAGCACCACGTGACATCCCGGTAATATCTTCGTTGGTCATCCCAAAGGAAATTTGTCCATCGGACGCATCTCGGCACTGCAAAACGACCTCTTCACCTGGATCCACTTCTATCACCGGTGTGATATCTGGATGCCACCGGTTGTGACCAGTTATACGCTCTTCACGGAGACTTATAGCCCGATTTATCTCTACACTTTTCAATGTTTCCCTCCTAGGCGTGAAGTCTTACTTTAACATAGCATTCAGTCCTCGCAACTTCGCCTTCATTTTCTTCTACATGAATTCTAAGAGAATATAGGTTTCGACACAGAATATTCAGATTCCATTGCCAACTGCCATCTGATAAAATCCAATCCGCCAAGTTACAACCGAGGGCTCTAAAGGAGATAACATGAAAGTAATCAAGCACGATCAGGTTTCTAAACAGGACGCAACAAGTGCGCCACTTTTCTATGGTGGTACAGTGTCACGTCAACCCTTGGTTGATGCCGAGATGAGCAAATATTTCAGCTTTAGCATAGTCAACTTCGATGCTGGAGCAAAGAATAAGTTTCATGCACATTCCAGCGATCAGATTCTCTTGGTGACCAATGGAACCGGCATCGTAGCGGACGAGCATGAAGAACATATAGTCACCGTAGGAACCACAATCCATATACCTGCAGGGGAAAAACACTGGCACGGAGCCACTGATGACTCCGATTTCTCTCACATATCACTTACCTCAGCTGATAGCCAAACCGAGATGTTGGGGTAGATGGATAATATAGAGAGCACTAATGTCGTAGATTCCACCCTGTTATCGGTCTCGCGAGAACCTTTCTGTGCAGAGACCAAGTTAGATTCACTAGATAGCGGAATTACGCCAACCCATAGGTTCTATGTACGAAGCCATTTTGCTGATATACCGTCGTTAGATCCCGACACTTGGAATCTGGAAATTTGCGGGGCAATAAAACACCCCATTTCCTTCACACTCGATGAAATTAAAGCTATGCCAAGCCGAGAAACCGCTATCACCCTAGAATGCGCTGGAAATAGTCGCTCCTACCTTGCCCCTCCAGCTGAAGGGCTTTTATTCGGACATGGCGCTGTTAGCACAGCCATGTGGAAAGGTGTTACATTGGCCCATGTCCTCAAGTCTGCAAACGTTCAACCGGGCGCGAACGTCATCATATTCACAGGCGCGGATAGCGGAGAAGAAGAGGAACATGGAGTTGCTTTTCAACTAGCATACAGTCGTTCTATCCCACTTGATACAAACTTACTGACTGATATTATCCTGGCTTATGACATGAATGGACTACCCTTAACTAAATCTCACGGTTCCCCACTTCGCGTTGTTGTCCCACGATGGTATGCGATGAGCTCCGTTAAATGGCTAAAAAGAATCGAAATCTCAAACACTCCATTTAATGGGTTTTTCCAAAAAAGACGATATGTTTTCATAAACGAAGGAGAAGAACGCCAGGAATCCCGAGAACCAGTTACACTGATGCGAGTCAAATCGATTGTCATATCACCTAACCATGGTGCAATAGTGCAGCGTGGACCTTTTACAATCACGGGTTACGCCTGGTCGGGGGAAGCCGCCGTAACTCGAATAGAACTAAGTACAACTGGCGGAAGAACATGGCAAGACGCTACGCTTTTTGGGCCACTGGGAGAACATGCATGGAGACCTTGGGTGTTCCAATGGTCAGCAGATGAGCCGGGCCATTATATAATCAAGGTCAGAGCCACCGACACTTCGGGCAGAACCCAACCTGATTCTATACCATGGAACTTCCGTGGATATGCTAACAATTCCATTCACACAATAGCGGTAGAAGTCCCGTCCACAGATGACCCCAACCCTTAACAATTACCGTTTTTTGCCTCCTTGCCAGCGCTCGTATGCTTCGTAGCGCAACCTAGACTTGGGACTAAATATAAGAATTGAATCATGAATAAAATAGGTGTTAGCTTCGGTGGAGGTATGTCCCCGCCTGATATAGTAGACTGTGCTCGCGCCGCGGACGAATTAGGATACGATTCAGTGTGGATGACCGAAGGAAACGGCGGCGACCAGTTCACCATCCTAACCGCATGTGCACTGACGACTGAAAACGTTCGTCTCGGCACTGATATAAGTAGCGTTTATGTCCGAAGCGCTCCAACTATCGCTATGGCATCGGCAAGTGTAGATCATTTTTCCAATGGACGGTTCATCCTAGGTCTCGGTTCTAGCCACCGCGTTCAGGTTATTGGACAGCATGGACTACCATATACAAAACCCCTATCCAGGGTAATAGAGTATGTGGAAATTATCCGCCAACTCATCAAAACCGGCTCAGTATCGTACGACGGAGACATCATCGCAATAGACAACTTCACATTTTCATTTGACCCTATTAGGCGCCATATTCCAATTTTCTTGGCAGCTGTTTACCCAAAAATGCTAAAGGTTTGTGGCCATATTGCACAAGGTGTGATATTAACTCAAAACACACCTGCTAATATAAAAGAGGCAGTGGAACACATCACCATTGGCGCTCATGAAGCCAACAGAGACATAAACGACATCGAAATCTCCAGTCTTATCACATGTTTCGTCACCAAAGACCAAACTCTCGCTCGCTCGGATGCTCGTAACTCCCTGGCTTACGCATGCGGGTTTTATCCTCGCTACGGCGGGTTCATAGGAGCTAGTGGATTCCAGGAAGAAGCTTCGGCGATTCGAGCAGCTTGGCTTGATGGTGATCGAGCCAAAGCCAGCCGACTGGTGACCGACCAAATGATAGATTCTTTTACTATCATTGGAGATGCAGACCATGTCTTGACCCGACTAGAAGAACACCGTGCGGGGGGGGGTTACGTTACCTATAATCACTTTTAGGCCTGGCATGCATGATGCAAAAACGCGGGTGTTAGAAACTATCCGTGCTTGTGCTCCCAGGTAATGCCGCCACTAAATAAGGAGCTACCGTTACATGGAAACTCGAGAAATGAAAGGCATGACTATACCAGTAATCGGTTTGGGTTCCGCAAACACATTCGATGTCGTATCGGCTTCTGAGATAGCAAACGTGCGTGGGATTTTTGCGAATTGTCTGGAACACGGCTCCACATTCGTGGATACATCACCCATGTACAGACGTGCAGAAGAAGCTATAGGGCATGCAATGGATGGCTACCAAACCAGATTTCAACTGGCAACAAAAGTCTGGTGTTCTGGCAAACAAACTGGAATAGATCAGATGACGCGCTCATTCGCTCTCCTTAAAAGAGAGTTTATAGAAGTGATGCAGATCCACAACCTAATGGATTGGCAGACGCATCTCCCGGTTCTCGAGGACATGAAGCACAGAGGACTTATAGGTCTCATAGGTGCTACGCATTATGCCCCGAGTTCCCTGGCAGAGCTTGCTAAAATAATGCGTACTGGGCGAATCGACGTGATACAGATTTCATACAACGTTATGGAGCGCGAAGTTGAAGAAGAGATCTTACCTTTGGCCAAAGAACTGGATATCGGAGTAATCGTAATGCGTCCAGTAGGTGCAGGATTATTGTTCGAGCGACTTAGTCAACAGCCTGATCTAACACCTCTAACACCATATGGTATAGAAACGTGGGGACAAGCCTTAATGGCCTGGATTCTGGCCGAGCCTACGGTCACTACTCTGATTCCTGCAACTACGCGCCCCGAGAGAATTCATGAAAATGCAGCGGTCGGATCGATTTCAATCCCCAACGATGCTAAGGACTACATACTAAGTGAAGCACGCCGATGTCTTCTGCCCGGCAACTACTACCTGGGTGCTTAAGTGTTTGTTCTGTCAAGCTTAACTTGCATCAACTCTAGGCAACACTAAATGTCATAGTTAAAAGGCTCCCGTTAGAACTACCGGTAAAACATCGAGTACCAAGACTTGACCGGGTTCCTTATTTTCGGGCATCTGATGTACAGTTGGCTTTTCCGCAGAACTCCCCACAAGGAGGCCATATTGGTCGAATCACGAATAAAACCACAACGTCTTATTGATTCATTGGCAACACTCGGACGAATTGGCGAAACGCCTCAGGGCATGATGCGTCTTGCATTTTCCCCTGCAGATTTGGCGGGACGTAAATACGTGACCGATCTTATGAAAAGCGGCGGTATGACAATCCGCATTGACAGTGCTGGAAACCTAATTGGTCTCAAAACCGGTGATAATCCTGCTCTACCATCTATTGCCATAGGCTCACACACAGATACTGTGCCGAACGGGGGGAAGTACGATGGTTCCCTAGGAGTTCTAGCCGCAATTGAATGCATTAACACTATGAAGGACCTGTCCATTACAACTCGTCATAACCTCGAGATAATTGATTTCACCAACGAAGAAGGTACTGGATATGGGCGTTGGCTGTATGGCAGCCGTGCAATGACCGGTCTTCTCGAGGACGGCGACCTATCTGCAATAGATGAAAATGGGATTCCCATAGGGAGCCGTCTACAAGACGTCGGCGGTGATGTAAGGCGCATCCATGAATCTGAACGACAACCTAATGACTTCGCCGCTTATCTTGAGCTTCACATAGAGCAAGGTCCGGTCCTGCACAGTTCTGGTATACCGATAGGAAAAGTGACTGGCATAACAGGGCGAATCGCGTTAGAGATCACTATTCGTGGGTTCGCCAATCATGCGGGCACAACTCCTATGTCTGGACGTCGTGATGCGTTACTGTCAGCTGCAAAAATAATTCAAGCGGTAAACACCATTGCCACCGACGAAGAAATTTGCCGAGTTGGTACAGTGGGAATAGCTCGAATTAGCCCGGGGGCCGATAACGTGATTCCCGGACGAGCCACACTTTCTGTAGAATTCCGGGACGAGAACATCAAACCAATGTTGGATGCTGAAATTCGGATAACTCAACTCTGTCAACAAGAAGCCCGCATGTCCAAGGTTGAAATAACGATTTCGAGGATCGGTATCACTAAGCCTTCACCTATGGACTCAAATATTCAAAAAATCATTGATGAAGCAGCACACAATCAGCAATTAGAAACCAGATCTCTCCCTAGTGGTGCAGGGCATGACGCCCAGTCCATGTCTACGCTGACCCCGTCTGGCATGATTTTCGTGCCCAGCATAGACGGAATCAGTCACTCACCGAACGAATACAGCTCACCAGAATCATGCGCTATAGGTGCCAATGTTCTGCTATCCACTCTTCTTACTATAGACCGGCAGTTCTGAATTATACCTAACTCAGAAACCCGCTTCAGTTGCCATCATATGATTAACCTCGATTCGTTATTGAGACTCCACAATCCAAGATGGGAGTTGCAAGACCCCACTCGCCACTCTTGAATTCCGGTGCTATCATGGAGTCAAGCGCCTACCAATCCATACTTAGGAGAGATTGAATCATGACGACCATAGATTCCGCACCGGAATTCGTCGCCAGTGCCTATAAAAAAATGGAGTCTAATCTCGACATCGTTGGTGAACGTCTTAACCGTCCTTTGAGTTCATCAGAAAAGGTTCTCCTCTCTCACCTTGACGACCCAGCCAAAGCGGACCTCATCCCAGGGGAAAGTTATATTCAACTCCGTCCAGACCGTGTCGCTCACCAAGATGTAACGGGACAGATGGCTATCTTGCAATTTATGCAAGCGGGCAGGGATCGCGTAGCCGTACCAACTTCGGTGCACTGTGATCATCTGATCCAAGCACGGGTCGGAAGTAACTCTGATACAACCGATGCGTTGGAAGAAAATCATGAAGTCTATCAGTTCCTTCGCTCTTCGTCGGCACGCTACGGGATGGACTTCTGGAAACCCGGCGCCGGTATAATTCATCAAGTAGTGTTGGAAAATTATGCTTTCCCTGGTGGCCTGATGATCGGCACAGATTCGCACACTCCGAATGCCGGAGGATTAGGAATGCTAGCTATAGGCGTGGGTGGAGCTGACGGCGCAGATGTTATGGCAGGACTTCCTTGGGAGCTTTTGTACCCCAAACGTATCGGCGTATATCTCACAGGAGCACTTCAAGGATGGACCTCCCCAAAAGATGTAATCCTTTATCTTGCAGGCATTCTCACCGTATCCGGTGGCACCAATAGCATTATAGAATATCTTGGGCCGGGTGCATTAACCTTGAGAGCAACAGGGAAAGCCACCATATGTAACATGGGCGCCGAGCTAGGAGCAACTGGCTCCATTTTCCCATTTGATCCTTCTATGGCACGCTATCTCACCGGAACGAGGCGTGATGATCTAGCAGCTCTGGCTTCAAGCATGAACATCATGCTCCGAGCAGATCCCGAGGTTGAATCTAACCCTGAAGACTTCTTTGATCGAGTGGTCCACATTAACCTCTCTACACTAGAACCGCACATCGTAGGTCCACATACACCGGACTTGGCTAGGCCTATATCTAAGATGGCCGACGACGTTAAGGAAAACGGCTACCTTGATGAAATCTCCGTTGCGCTGATTGGAAGCTGTACCAACTCATCTTACGAAGATATGAGCCGTGCCGCCGACGTAGCTCAACAGGCAACTGACCACGGGAATAGAGCTACATCCTCTATCCTGGTTAGCCCAGGATCGGAACAGATTCGTGCAACTATTCAACGTGACGGGCAAACAGAAACCCTTGAAAATATTGGCGCTACTGTTCTCGCCAACGCATGCGGCCCTTGCATAGGGCAATGGCGCCGATCAGAACTAAAAGATGGCGAACCTAGTACCATAGTCAGTTCATTTAACCGTAACTTCCCACAGCGAAATGATGGACGCCCCACCACGATGAATTTCATCGCAAGCCCCGAGATAGTCGTTGCGCTTGGACTGGCGGGACGACTTTCATTCAACCCACTGACAGACACATTGACTGCTGATGATGGAACTACATATAAACTCGAACCGCCTAGAAGGGGCCCAGATGTTCCTCCTGATGGGTTCGACCCAGGAGACGAAGTTTATGTGGCACCCCCGGACGATGGAACATCAGTAACAGTGGTGGTTAATCCTGATAGCCAACGACTCCAAATTCTCCAACCATTCGAACCATGGGATGGCAAAGATTTTGTAGAGGTACCAGTCCTTCTAAAAGCTAAAGGGAAATGCACCACCGACCACATCTCACCCGCTGGCCCATGGCTCAGGTTTCGTGGACACTTGGACAATCTTAGCAACAATATGTTCCTAGGAGCAGTCAACGCGTTCACTGATGAAGTAGGAAAAGGACTTAATCCTCTTTCAGGGAAACCAGGTCAGGAATTTACAAAGATCGCTCGTGAACTTAAGACGAAAAGGCAAAATTGGGTTGCTGTCGGCGATTTTAACTACGGAGAAGGCTCTAGTCGAGAACATGCTGCCCTATCACCCAAACTATTAGGCGCCGTAGCAGTGATAACCCGTAGCTTCGCACGTATTCACGAAACTAATCTCAAAAAGCAAGGTCTTCTTGCACTAACATTCACCGACTCTAACGACTACGAAAAGGTCCTGGAAGGAGATCGTGTGACCCTTCACGGTCTGAAAAAACTCGCTCCAGATACTCCAGTGAAGTGCACTTTGCACCATTCTGACGGAACTAGCGAATCTGTCACCTTATCGCATACTCTCAACAAGGCCCAAATCGAATGGTTTAAAGCTGGCACGGCCCTGAATCTCATCCGGAAATCGACCTGAGAACTAATAGGCCCTTCATCATAGACAGGAGATGAGTAACTCCCATGGATATGGTGCTAGTTAAGGCTTCTAAGACCTGTTCTCGTTCACTCTGGTTGTTACGTTTCATGTCCACAATGTCCGTCTGAGGCCCGCGCAAGGTTCAAGGTAGAGGAGGCCTAACCATATCCCCACCATGCGATTACTTGTGTTTCTATGGGCTGTTGCGGACAATAGCCAAGTCGCAAAAGTCAACATTAAACGCCAACTATAGCAGCCAAGTCAGGAGGCGCGATGGAAGAGCCCCACATCGATCAGTTGTCACGTCAAGCGAAAGAACATCTGTGGCCTCACTATACAGGGCACAACACCTATGGGGACATGTCAGACTTTGGCATAGCGGTGGAGGCCAAGGGTAACTATTACATAGACGACAAGGGCAAGCGTTACCTAGATGGCACTGGCGGATCACATTGTTGCTTGATAGGCCATGGCCGCCAAGAGGTAGCGGATGCCGTCTATCAACAGATGAATCAGATGGAATTTATAGGCGAAAGCCTCGGCCTGCGTTTAACCACTGTTCCCACCACCCAGCTAAGCGCCAGGCTCGCACAGATGACTCCCGGAGACCTCTCAAAAGTATATTTCTCTCTCTCAGCCACTGAGGCCATCGAAGACGCCCTTAAGATGGTTATTCAATATCAGTCCCAGGCAGGTAACCCACGAAAATACAAAATCTTGTTCAGAGATGGGTCCCATCATGGTTATACCTTTGGAGCTATGGCTGTAAGCGGAGACCGAGCAATAAAGTCTCCAATTTTCAGTTCAGTCACTCCGTCGATGGGCGTGATGGTACCTGAGGCCCACGAATACCGCTGCCGTTTCTGCACCGGAAGTTGTAACCTCGGATGCGCTATTGCGGTCGAAGACGCGATTCAATTCGAAGATCCTGAAACTGTAGCGGCCTTTATGATGGAGCCAGTGGCTAAGGGCGCGATAGTACCACATGCCGACTATTGGACCACTGTAAGAGCCATCTGCGACAAGTACGGCATCCTGATAATCGATGACGAAGCAGTCACTGGATTTGGGCGTACCGGCACCTTGTTTGGTGTTGATCACTGGGGTCTAAAGCCAGATATTATGATTTTAGGAAAGACCCTGGCAAGCGGCTATCAGCCCATTGGAGCGACCATTACAACCACAAAAGTGGCTGAACAATTCGTTGGACCAGGGAAAGAGTTGAAAATGGCACATACTCTGGCAGGCCATCCCGCTGGGACTGCAGCGGCCATCGCGAACCTAGATATCATTGAGCGTGAAAACCTGGTAGAGCGCTCAAAGAAGCTAGGCGAATATCTCCTGATCAAGCTTGAAACGCTGATGGAACACCACATCGTCGGAGAAGTCCGAGGGATAGGTCTGCTAGCAGCCGTAGACCTGGTTAAGGACAAGAATACCAAGCAAGCTCTAGACGACCCCGCTCTGGGACGCAAAATGACTCGTTTTATGTTGGACAATGGCCTGTACTTTTATACCCGGGGGACTCGACTTGAAATCCATCCCCCTCTTACAATAACCGAAGCTGAAATTGACGATATGATCTCTATACTCGACCAAACTATGAACTATGCGGAACGAGAGCTAAATATCAAGTGATATCGGATCATTAGTTTTCACACACATAGCTATGTAGACCTATATTCTAGGGTAATTCTGACCTTCGGAATCTTTCTTGCTCTAGGATTGATTGTTCCTTCTTTTGTCCAGGCTGCTCCATCCGAGGTAACCTCTACTCAAAACACAACACCATCTGCGATAGTTGCTTCAGCTAGTGAAACCTATAGCGCAAGTGCGTCGAACCTTCATCCCAATGTCCCAGCTTCGGCCTTTGATGGAAAAGAATCATCAGCATGGATTAAAGACAACATGACTTCCGGTTGGATCAAAGTTGATCTAGGATCGAATGAACAATCAGTTGTCAGCGGACTCGAACTTACCCCAGCACATTCAACGTGGCCAGGCAGCGGAGTGAGAGACTTTACTCTCGAAGGTTCCGACGATGATCGTTCCTGGGCTACGCTTTTCAATGGAACTGCAGAAAATTCTACTTCCCTTCAACGATTCACCTTCCCTAACTCTACTGCCTATAGGTTTTATCGCGTCAGTATCCTTAATTCTTACACCATTCATATTGGTCTCTCTGAAGTAGAATTGATTCCTTCTACTCAAAACACAACACCATCTGCGATAGTTGCTTCAGCTAGTGAAACCTATAGCGCAAGTGCGTCGAACCTTCATCCCAATGTCCCAGCTTCGGCCTTTGATGGAAAAGAATCATCAGCATGGATTAAAGACAACATGACTTCCGGTTGGATCAAAGTTGATCTAGGATCGAATGAACAATCAGTTGTCAGCGGACTCGAACTTACCCCAGCACATTCAACGTGGCCAGGCAGCGGAGTGAGAGACTTTACTCTCGAAGGTTCCGACGATGATCGTTCCTGGGCTACGCTTTTCAATGGAACTGCAGAAAATTCTACTTCCCTTCAACGATTCACCTTCCCTAACTCTACTGCCTATAGGTTTTATCGCGTCAGTATCCTTAATTCTTACACCATTCATATTGGTCTCTCTGAAGTAGAATTGATTCCTTCTACTCCCATATCAACGCTTTCCTGGTCAGCTGGGGCCGTTTCTCCCATGGGGAAAAACCACACATGTGCCCTGACCACCACCGGTATTGTGAAATGCTGGGGATCTAATGGCTATGGTCAGATAGGGGATGGAACGACCAATGACCAAGCGACCCCGAGAGACGTTTCTGGCCTCTCGGATACTGTGACTCATATCTCCGCTGGGAATGACCATACTTGTGCCCTGACCACTGATGGCGTCGTGAAATGTTGGGGACGAAATGGTCAGGGCCGCCTTGGCGATGGTACATCCACTCACCAAGCAATCCCAGTAGACGTAACTGGACTAACCGATGAAATTATCGCTGTGGCAGCTGGGTACAATCACACATGTGCCCTGACCACCACCGGTACTGTGAAATGCTGGGGACGAAATGACAATGGCCAGCTAGGAAATGGCACAACCACCCGTCAAGCGACCCCGGTAGTCGTTTCCGGCCTCTCGAATACTGTAGCCGCTATCTCTGCTGGAGCTAATTACACATGTGCCCTGACTGCGGAAGGCGTCGTGAAGTGCTGGGGACGAAATGGTCAGGGCCGCCTTGGCGATGGTACATCCACAGATCAGTGGTCGCCCGTAGATGTTAGGCTAACAGGTCGGGCTACTGCAGTATCAGCCGGAGCTAATCACGCATGCGCCCTGACTGCGGAAGGCGTCGTGAAATGCTGGGGACGAAATGACAATGGCCAGATAGGGGATGGAACGACCAATGACCAAGCGACCCCGAGAGACGTTTCTGGCCTCTCGGATACTGTGACTCATATCTCCGCTGGGAATGACCATACTTGTGCCCTGACCACCACCGGTATTGTGAAATGCTGGGGATCTAATGGCTATGGTCAGATAGGGGATGGAACGACCAATGACCAAGCGACCCCGAGAGACGTTTCTGGCCTCTCGGATACTGTGATTCATATCTCTGCTGGTAATGATCGCACATGTGCCCTGACTGCGGAAGGCGTCGTGAAGTGCTGGGGACGAAATGACAACGGTCAGCTGGGAGATGGGGCTAATATGGACAGACTGATACCGGCAGCAGTCAGTGGTGCAACCACACCAGGAACTACACCCGATCCCGATCCTATTCTTGCCACCACTAATTCCGAAGTCCACGTGGATTGTACTAACGAGGTAAAGGCAACTGGAACGCCTTACTTCGTAGATAAAGTAAAGGGCAACAACATGTTTCCCGGTACTTCGTTATGCCCTTTGAAAACTATTCAAAGGGCAGCAGATCTCATGAATGACAATAACGAAGCCACTATTCGTGGAGGACGGTACCATGAGATTGTGACAGTTAACGGTAAAAACAACCTCACCATTGGGGCTGCAGACGGTGAACATGTCATATTTGACGGATCAGTAGATGTCAGGGCAGACCTTGGAGCAGTGTGGGTGCCCTACAAGGACGGCATCTACAAAGCAAGACTTGGCACAGATGCCTGGCAGCTTTTCGTTGATTGGACGGAGATGGTACCGGCCCGATGGCCGAACGCCAACTTTGTAGATGGCTCAATTTTCGATAAAAAGAATCACTGGGCTCATGGGACAAATGGGGAATCTATGGCAGGTTATGATAACGGACGTCTGGTAGACGCCACTGGGATTTCAGATGGCCGTGAAAGTTTGATCATGAGTGGCGTTGACCCAACCGGTGCGATCGCTGTCCTAAACGTGGCTAATTTTAAAACCTGGAGCCGCTATGTTACCGGTTACGATAATATAACCGGCACCATCGAGTACGACGAAGTTCCAATGTGGAAAAAAGTACATCACGACTACTTCCTAGAAGGAAAACTGGAACTCCTCGACGTACCAGGAGAATGGTTCTTCGATCGTGAAAATACTGATATGTATTTTATGCCACCCCTTGGCAGCGATCCAAATGATATGAATATTCGCGTAAAGACCATGAGTTATGCGTTCCACTCGACAGGTGGTGACAATGTTCACCTTAAAAACGTTGAATTCTTCGCAACCACATTCAAGTTTGATAACTGCAAAGGATGCTCTGTCGACAATATTGGCTTGCTTTATCCAAGCACATCAAAGCGCTCCCTTGGAATCGCCGGTGAAGATGCCGAGGATAGATGGGTTACCCGGTTTAACGATTGTCGCAAATGTAGTGTTAAGGGTTCGAGTTTCTTGTACACAGACGGATCTGCACTCGAGATGTATGGCGGACAAAACACCATAGAGAACAGCTATTTCTATCACATAGACTGGAGTGGAGCCGATCTCCCCAGGGTCGGGAGCACAATCCTTATGGCCGGCTCGAACAATATTTTCACCCGAAACACACTTCACAAACTTGGTGCTTCTGAAACCCTGAATCCAGGCAACAGAGCAACAATAACTTTTAACGACATCAGCGATACTGGTCTAGTGCAAAGTGATGGTGCGATGATCCATTTGATGCAGCCTCAGATGAACGGGGCTACGGTTGCACACAACTGGGTACATGACAGCGTCAAGATAGGCATTCGTATGGATGGACCTCAACATGATTCCAATACTGGCCATAGCACCAACGTCCACCATAATGTGATATGGGGCGTCAACGTCGGCATAATGGTAAAGGGCGATAGCCATACAATAGAAAATAACACAGTGTTCGGTAACTGTATGTGTGAAACTACGGGTTCGAAAATTAAGAACGATATTGTCGTAATGCTCGGTGGAGGTAACACCAAAACCATAACGCAAAACAATGCCGCCGACAAAATTTCCGGTCACCGTACTGGCAGCTACCCTGTTTATCCGGTGCCAGGCGAATACCGCAACAATTTTAACGGGTACATAGACAGTGGCGGCTCAGTTGAGTCACAACTAACGTATCCCGCGGCGCATGACTTTCGTCCTAAACCAGGATCAATCTTGGCTGTTCTTGGCATGGGGGCTTACGAAAGCTCCGATACTCCCCTATGGACGGCAGGAACTACTTCACGCTTCAAATTCCCTACTTCGCCCAATTATTAAGGACACCCTGTAAACAAAAACGTTTATATATTCATGGGTGCGTCTAGACCTAAAATGGTGGCAACGACTGGGTTCGAACCAGCGACCTAGCGCTTATGAAGCGCCCGCTCTAACCACTGAGCTACGTTGCCACCTGAGGCATGCCGGCCAAACACCAAGCATCACCTAGATTTACTATAGCCAACCGTCTAATCCAGTGTCAACGAACTCCACGTCCAAACCCATATACTATTCTAGAACTATTTCCCCACTCTTTCCGCCCCGCTTACTTACTAACCGGATATTTCCGATCTGCATACCCCGGTCAACTGACTTACACATATCATATACCGTTAATGCCGTTATACTGACAGCTGTCAAAGCTTCCATCTCTACACCAGTTCGACTAGTGCACTGCACCGTAGCAGTGATAACAATCTGATTTTTATCAACATCAGGCTCGAGATTGACTGTCACCTGGTCTAAAGGCAAGGGATGACACAAAGGTATCAAACTGGGGGTCTGCTTTGCTGCCATAATACCCGCCAATCTTGCAGTTGCTAATACGTCTCCTTTTGAAATATCACCTCCCACAATGGATTCCAATGTTTGTGATTTAAGAAATATAGATCCACAGGCAGTTGCTACCCTCTGAGTAATGGGCTTTCCTCCCACATTGACCATCTGTGCTTTGCCTTCATTATCTAGATGTGTAAAAGCATTATTTTGAATCTTTAACCTCCTATCTGATACATCTCTACTTTTCTTTTTGGAACATTTATTAAAGAAGATCTATCTTCAGAATACTTGTCGACCCTGTTCTGCCATACCTTCGTGATAATCTCTGTAATTTGATCATCTGTGGCTCTCTTACGCATTGGGCCACGGAGATCCTGTCCATTTTGAGCGAATAGGCACGTGTACAATTTCCCGTCGGTGGAAAGCCTTGCCCGTGTACAATTCCCACAGAATGGGTTTGACACAGACGTGATTACCCCAATTTCTCCATTGCCATCTTTATACCTATAGCGACGAGCGACTTCACCGGGATAGTTTGGTTCCAAAGGCTCTAATGGAATCTCCGAATGGATCTTTGAGACGATCTCATCTACTGTGACCACTTGGTTCAAATCCCATCCATTTAAGTTCCCCACATCCATGTATTCAATGAACCTTACAATATGTCCCGTTCCTTTAAAGTGCCTGGCTAAATCTACTATTGTGTGATCATTGACCCCGCGTTGAACTACCGCATTGATTTTTATGGGCTGTAGACCTACCTCATGTGCCTTACCTATGCCATCTAGCACCCGGTCTGGACTATAGTTTTTTCCATTCATTATTTGAAACACATTGTTATCTAGGCTGTCCAGACTAACTGTCACTCTACTTAAGCCCGCGTCTTTGAGCACCTGAGCTTTTTGCTTTAACAAATAGCCGTTTGTTGTAAGCGTTAGATCTTCAACGCCCTTGATCCGGGCAATCATCTCGACAAGCTCTTCTACATTTTGTCGCACTAACGGTTCACCACCTGTTAGTCGGACCTTAGTTACTCCAAGTGACACGAATATTCCCACCAACCGGGCAGTTTCTTCAAACGATAACACTGATGACTTAGGGAGGAACTGGTACCTCTCGCCATAGACTTCAGCTGGCATGCAATATGGACATCTAAAGTTGCATCTGTCAGTTACAGATACCCTAAGGTCTCTAAGATGTCTCTTGTACTTATCACTGATAGACATTTGGTACTGCCGGCCTACGTCTTGATCCAATCGTTGTATGCCTTTAATCCTTCGGACGCCAGCGCAACGGCTTTTGCTCTATGGCTTATTTGGTTTTTTTCGGCAGGTGACAGCTCGGCCATAGTTTTACCTAACTCTGGTATAAAAAAGACCGGATCGTACCCAAACCCGTTTCCACCCTTCGGATCCTCAATAATACGCCCTTCACATTCCCCCGAGAAAATTTTGGGAGATCCGCCGGGCTGCATTACAGCGATAACACATTTAAAACGAGCTTTCCACTGAGATCCTCCGACAGTTTTCAGTTTTTTAATAAGGAATGTAATCTTCTGGGAATCACTTGCCGATGGACCAGCGTACCTCGCCGATCTGACCCCTGGCTCTCCCCCTAATGCCCCTACTTCCAAACCTGAGTCATCCGCCAAAGTAAGCATACCACTTAACCGGGAATAGGCGTCGGCTTTCAAAATAGCGTTATCTTCGAAAGTCAAACCTGTTTCAGGAACATCTGAATGTATCCCTAGGTCAGCAAGCGACACTAGGTCAAACGGACAACCAGCAAGTATTTTTGTAATTTCATGAAACTTTCCTTGATTAGTAGTGGCTATGAGGAGCTTACAGGTTCCCCTGTCCACCTTACTCTGCACCGCCTAAACGGTGGCGGCCTCCCGTTCCATTTCTTGAGTGTATGCCCCCTGGCGTGCCGCACTGGTTACCAACGCCCTATGAAGAAACACACTTTGCGCTTTTCCAGTATTGGCTGCCAAGCCAGCCCAGGCTTTTAAAGGCGCAGATTGAAGGCCACGCCCATATGAGAAGCTTAGTTGCCATGGCGCGCCGACGACAGCAGCTTCTTGATTAATAGCATTAAGATTGACTGTTGCTTCTTCGTCGCTTTGGCCACCAGACAGAAACACCACTCCGGGTAATGCGGGAGGCAATACACTCTTGAAGCAGTCTACCGTCTGTTTCCCAACTTCTGACGGTGTCGCGCGGTTTTTTGCTGACTTGCCGGACAGGACCATGTTAGGTTTCAGTAAGATTCCTCCTACATCCACCCCTTGGATGCCCAACTGGTAGAATACCTCTCTAAGAGTCATTTGAGTAACCTCACAGCAACGTTCTATACTGTGATCTCCATCCATCAACACTTCGGGCTCCACGATAGGTACAAGACCCGCTTCTTGGCTCAATGCTGCATAACGAGCAAGGGCGTGAGCGTTGACATCGATACAATATTTGGTAGGAATTGCCGACCCTATAGTTATTATGGCACGCCATTTCGTGAACTGAGCCCCAAGTGAAGAATACTCGAAAAGTCGTTCTCTTAGACCATCAAGCCCTTCGGTTATTTTCTCGGTAGGTGACCCGGCGAGATCCTTACCGCTTTGGTCAACCTTAATCCCTGGTATTATGTTTTGATCCTTCAAAACTTGAACTAACGATGTACCATCAGCTCCATTTTGCCTTATTGTTTCGTCGAATAAAATTATCCCACTAATATAATTATTAGCACCTTTGGCACGAAATAACATCTCTCGATAATCGCGCCGATTCTCTTCTGTAGATTCTACTTGAATAGAATCAAACCTTCTGGCGATTGTCGGTGAACTTTCGTCTGCAGCCAATATACCTTTAGCGGGTGCAACCAGTGCATGAGCCGTACTAGCTAGTTTCTGGTGGTCCATGATCGTCTCCCTTAGCTAATTTCCGAATACTGTTCCCGGCAATTACCCATTCTTGATAGTGTCTACAATCTGTTCCACTACAGCTTTGTTGCCTAGTATTAGTGGTGTTCGTTGGTGGAGTTTCTTAGGCTGAATATCTAAAATCCGCTCTCTCCCGTTTGAGGCCGACCCACCAGCTTGTTCCGCAACGAAACCTAACGGATTTGCTTCATACATCAACCTCAGTTTACCTTCAGAATTCTTTTGGTCGGCTGGGTACAAGAAAACCCCACCTTTCAACAGGTTCCGATGGAAGTCGGCAACAAGGGAACCCACGTAACGAAGCGAATACGTGTCTCTCAGAGCAATTACCGCTGACTGCGTCGGTTGATCCAAACGCTTAAAGTTACCGTCATTTGTGCTGTAATATTGGCACTCGTTTGGAATTCTAATATCCGACTGTGTCAGGGAAAATTCACCAGTTGATGTGTCAAGAGTAAATGCTTGCACGCTTTCCTGTGTTGCGGTGACCAAAACGGTACTAGACCCATAAATGACATAGGCTGCCGCTATCTGCTCGTTTCCGGGTCTCAACAACGTAGACTCATCCACGGGTCCTCCATCGGTTCTACACCAGATGCCAAATATAGAGCCTATACTTACCGCTACGTCTATGTTAGATGATCCATCCACTGGATCCATGAGCACAATGTATTTGTGCTCATGGTCCTGACCGACCATGACAGGGTCTTCGAGTTCTTCGCATCCAATTGCTGCTACTCTGCCAGATTCGCTTAAGACCTTGACGAAAATGTCGGATCCTGCGCTATCCAGTCGCTGAACCATTTCTCCCTGGACATTAACTTCCCCAGTGGAACCTAAAACATCAACCAACCCAGCATTTTCTACTTGAGATTGGAGTAAACGCGCTCCTTTTGATATAGCCAATATGACAGCGTCAAGTCCTTCGTATCCGGCACTATCTCCCCAAGCAGAAACAGTATAATTCTTGATCGTCTGTTTCAATATCTCTACTCCATTTGCCCAACCATGGCCCAAGAATCAAAGAAATGCCAAGAGATGTTGTAATCTTATCCAAGAGCGGATCAACCCAGACCGATGGGTACAAACAGCAACCTTCGCAAAACCACTAATTAGCTCAACTGTAATCTATCAGACCGATTTATGGGTGTCAAATTCACAACTAGTTGGACTGAATATTTTCGTGCATTTATGCTTTATACGTATGCTGATATCGTTATATATCTGAGATAAACAACGTTTTATGGCTATAGCAACCATGTAGGCTTATATTCACCGAACACTTCCCTAAAAACGCCCATCATCTCCCCTAATGTGGCATACGATTGTACTGCGTCAAGGATGTAGGGCATTAGATTATCTGTGCCTCTCGCAGCCGTTTCCAAATCTCTAAGCCGACTTTTTACCTGTCTGTTGTCTCTGGTACGGCGCACATCATTCAAACGCGATATTTGCCGGTGTTCACCTTCCATGTCAACCTTTAGCAACGGTATCTCTAATTGTTCTCCCAAAGACTCATACGCATTTACTCCCACCATAACCCTATCGTGTCGGTCCATCTCCTGCTGATATACGTATGCTGATTCGGCTATTTCTCTTTGAAGGAAACCACTCTCTATTGCTGGAATTACTCCTCCAATGTCCTCTATTCGATCAAAGTACACCTGTGCTCCGTCAGCCACCTGACGTGTCAATGTTTCCAGGTAAAAGCTGCCACCCAATGGGTCAACAGTGCCGGTCACCCCCATCTCTTCGGCTATTACTTGTTGGGTACGCAACGCTATCAATGCCGCCTTCTCTGACGGCAGTGCCCACGCTTCGTCCATAGAGTTTGTATGAAGTGATTGGCAACCCCCTAAAACAGCAGCCATCGCTTGAAGGGCCACTCGTGTAATGTTATTTTCCGGCTGCTGCGCAGTAAGCGTAAATCCGGCAGTTTGAGCGTGGAACCTCATCCACCAGGACCTTGGGTTTTTAGCACCGTATTTATCTCTCATCGCTTCCGCCCATAATTTCCTGGCAGCGCGGAATTTTGCTATTTCTTCGAAAAAATCATTATGTACGTTAAAAAAAAAGCTCAACCGAGGCGCAAAAGAATCTATAGAAAGACCTCGATCCAGACACCAGTCCACATATTCAAACCCATCCGCCAGAGTGAACGCTAGTTCCTGGACAGCGGTTGATCCGGCCTCACGAATATGGTATCCACTTATACTGATTGGGTTCCATTTGGGTAATTGTCCGGATGCAAATTCCACCGTGTCGGTAACCAATCTCATGGATGGCCCAGGCGGGAAAATATACTCGTTTTGAGCACTGTATTCTTTAAGAATATCATTCTGAATCGTTCCACCTAGTGTCTCAAGCGGCAGTCCTCGTTTTTGAGCTAACGCTATATACATAGCCCATATGATTGCCGCCGGGCTATTTATAGTCATGGATGTCGTAATTTGGTCCAAAGGGATTCCGTCAAATAAGGCTTCCATGTCTGCTAGTGAAGACACTGCTGTGCCACACCTGCCAAATTCTCCTGCTGCTGCTTTATCGTCGGTGTCATACCCATATAACGTAGGCATATCAAATGCCACACTGAGTCCCGTCTGACCTTGATCTAGTAGGTATTTAAACCGGGCGTTCGTTTCTTCAGCAGTTCCATACCCGGCAAACATTCTCATAGTCCACAGTCGTCCACGATACCCTGTAGCGTGTACCCCGCGCACGAACGGAAATTCACCAGGCAATCCTACGTCCCTGGATTGCTCGTTTCCGTCGGAATAGGCCTGTTCGTAGACTCTATCAATCTCTATCCCAGAAGGGGTCTTGAACAGCGATTTCCTCTCTGGGGACGATTCCAAATTAAATCACCTCTGATTCTTGTTCTTAAATAAGTCTCGCAACCTCAAGAAATCCTAGTCAATTCCGAATGTCTCCTGTTGCACGGGCAGATCGTATTTCTTTAACTTTACTCTCTAATTGTGCCCTATAAAACATGGTCAACCTCCCACAACCAAAACATTCCAACCCAACATGGTCACCTAAGCGTGTGACTTTCCATCTAAATTCTCCACAGGGATGCCGTTTTTTTAGGTGTATGTAATCTCCTAATCGGAGCTTCAAGGCCATCCTTTTCCTTTACTTTCCAGTTCGTTTGTTATTTCTCGATTCATAGCCAGTGCTTGTCGCCTTGCTGCCTGAGCGAAGTCTTTTCCAGAAGAAGCGTAAATCACTGACCTAGATGAATTTATGATAGCCCCACGTCCAAACTTGTTGACTCCTGACCGGACTACAGATTTAAGGTCACCCTCCTGAGCTCCTACACCTGGTATCAAAAAAGGCATTCCTGGATATTCTTCTCGTAGACATCCTAAATCTTGTGGATAGGTCGCACCAACTACCAACCCCAGATTCTGGTTTGTGTTCCATTGATCCAGCTTTCGAGCTATCAACTCGTACAACCGCACCATTCCTTTATCATCGTCTACTACAGCATCTTGAAAATCCTTGGCGCCAGGATTAGATGAACGACACCATACATATACACCTTTATCATGGTACTGGAGAAAAGGTTCTATAGAGTCTTGTCCTCCATAAGCATTGACCGTCACGGCATCGAAGCCCCACATATCGAACAATGCTCTTGCATAACTCGCGCTGCTATTCCCAATATCTCCCCGTTTACCGTCCCCGATCAACAGAACATCACTGGTTTTACCCCGAATATATTCCAAAGTTTTATCTAACCCCTTTAACCCAGGTATTCCCAAGGCTTCGTAAAACGCCAAGTTAGGTTTGTATGCGCACACCACGTCAAAAGTTTCATCTACGATCCGGCGATTGAATTCATATACATCACTTAGTGGCATTCTACTTGGATCGGGATCCAAGCCAATTGAGACTAAACTGCGCGAAGTATTCCATGCCCGATCCAGCCTTTCGTAGAACAATGACATAATGCAACCCAGTATAACCCAAAATTTGCTAACATCACGAAACTATGCGATTTAAAGCTAAACTCATCGAAGCTCGCTTTAAGCGACGTCTTAATCGTTTCGCGGCTTTAGTTGAAATCAAAGGCACCGAAACTCTGGTACATATAGCAAATTCAGGACGAATGAACGAGATCTTTGTCCCAGGTTATCGAGTCTACCTCCAGCCAGCTTCAGGTTCACACAGAAAAACAGCTTTCGATCTTGCTCTGGTTGAACTCGGTCCTTTGCTTTGCTCAATAGACTCACAGCTCCCGCCGTTGCTCTTCCAAGAAGCATATCACCGAGGTTTACTACCCGAGTTCTCTGATTTCGATCGTTTGCAGCGAGAACAAACTTTCGGAGATAGCCGTATTGATATACTTGTTTCAGGACGTTCGGGACTTTGCTATATCGAAACTAAGTCTGTAACTTTAGTCCGCAATGGGGTGGGTCTCTTCCCAGACGCTCCCACTGACCGGGGACGAAAACACCTCCGCGCCCTCTGTAATGCTATTAAGATAGGATACAGCGCTTCTGTAATATTCATCATCCAACGTCCAGACTGTAACGCATTTTCTCCGAATGACACGGCAGATCCAAAATTCGGCCAAGCTCTACGGGATTCATTAACATCTGGTGTTACCGCCCACGCCTACAATTGCCACGTCAATCTTGACGGCGTCCAACTGGATACAGAAATACCAATCCTGTTATGAGTTTCGCACATGAAACAATGTCTTGATCCATCTTTCCCAAACCAGCCAGGCAAATAAGGATATGCTTCCCGTACCCTCCAACCAACCTGTCTCAACCAATGTATCTGATATTTACCGACGGCTCTTAAATGCATATGGTCCACAATATTGGTGGTCAAGTGATTCGAAATTTGAAATCATAACAGGCGCAATTCTCACCCAATCCACGTCTTGGAATAACGCAGACCGTTCCGTGCGACACTTAAAATCTATCGGGTTGTTGTCCTATTCCGCTTTATGTAACGCTTCCGAACATGAAATCGCTCGGGCGATAAGACCCTCAGGCTTCTTCCGAAGAAAACCAAAAATAATCATGGGTTTCGTCGCTCACATCTCCGAGATCCATCAAGGAAGCCTAACATCCCTATTGCGAAGCGACCCAGTAAAGCTAAGACAAGAGCTATTATCAATATTTGGCATCGGCCCTGAAACTGCCGACAACATCCTCGTCTACGTGGCGAAGTTTCCGTCTTTCATTATTGACGCTTACACGAAGCGCATATTAAAACGTCTAGCATTGGACGCAGAGGCTTGCAGTTATTCAGACTGGCAACAAGTTTTCCATAAGGGATTGAAGAAGAACACAGCTCTTTTCAACGAATATCACGCCTTACTGGTTAAACACGGCAAGATCTCCTGTAAAAAAATCCCACAATGCATCGGTTGTTGCCTACTCGAAGTCTGCCCTAGCGGTTTGTCGAGAGTCGGATAGCCACATCACCCCAACATGTAACTGTACTGGCTATATCAGCCCTTAAAGCGCTGTTTAATGCCTAAAATGACGCCTTCCCGTAAACACCATGGAAATTCCACGCTGATTGGCTGAATCAATAGAGTTTTCGTCACGAATTGACCCGCCGGGTTGTATGATGGCAGTCACTCCTCCTTCGGCAGCTGTCTCGACACTATCTGAAAACGGAAAAAATGCATCCGACGCAAGAACCGCTCCCTTGGCTTTCTCTTTAGGTGAGCCTTCAAGCGCTAATCTAACACTGATTACTCGGTTCGGTTGCCCAGCACCCATACCTAGCAACGCCTTATCCTTAACTACAACAATCGCGTTCGATTTGATATGTTTTGCCGCATGCCAGGCAAACAACATATCCTCCATCTCTCGATCGGTCGGCAAGCGTTCAGTGACGGTTTTCCAAGAATGTACATCTTCCGATATAGTATCTGAATCCTGGACCAACATTCCTCCAGCTACTGGCCTAAGGTCCAAAGTAGCATGATCGACGTTTCCTTCAGGCATTCTTAAGATCCGAAGGTTTTTACGGCGCATCAATACCTCTAACGCTTCCGGATCGTATCCCGGTGCAACCACTACTTCATAGAAGATCCCTTTCATAGCCTCGGCCGTCTCTTTTTCTACGTTTCTATTAAATCCCACTATCCCACCAAACGCTGAGACCGTGTCCCCTTGGTATGCCAATTTATATGCTTCGGGTTGACTAAAATGGCTAGCTAACCCGCAAGGGTTAGAGTGTTTTATGATCGCCACCGCTTCGTCTTTAAAATCGCTCACCACACGCCAAGCCGAATCTGCATCCATGATATTATTGTATGAAAGCTCTTTTCCATGGAGAAGAGTAGAATCAGGAAAACCTCCATTGCTTGATGGAGATGCATATAAGGCTCCCCTTTGGTGTGGATTTTCACCATAACGCAGTTCCTGCCTCTTGCTGTAGGTCAGAGTAAGGTCTGACGGCATACCAGATCCTCCCTGGGCTAGATAACTAGAAACCGCAGCGTCGTATTCAGATACGTGTCTAAACGCCTTTTGTGCTAGCTTTCGCCGTTCATCCTGTGATAAACCTTCTCCCAACAATTTTGAGCCTACCCAAGCGTAATCTGATGGATCTACAACCACTACGACGTAAGGGAAGTTCTTAGCACCAGCTCGCAACATGGTGGGACCACCTATATCAATGTTCTCCAATGCATCTTCCAAAGTGACGCCTTCCCTACTAACCGTTTCCACAAATGGATATAGGTTTACTACGACTAGGTCTATGGTAGAAATCCCTTCTTTTTTTAAATCTGCGATGTGATCCGGGTTGTTGCGAAGGGCCAATAATCCCCCATGTACTTTTGGATGTAGCGTTTTCACTCTGCCATCAAGAATTTCAGGGAAACCCACTAGATCAGAGACTTTTCCCACTTCTTTTATCAGTTCTTTAGACAAAAGTTCATAGGTCCCGCCAGTGCTAAATATATCTATTCCTGCACTCTGTAGTGTGGAAGCAAATTTACCAATACCTGATTTATCGTATACGCTAACCAGAGCTTTCAACGGTTGCTGCTCCTATTCTATTTGATGGCCACTCTGAATTGTTTCAATGTATAACGACCTGTGGTTCTCCACCGTTTCCTATTAACTCTCCGATCACATTCGCCGTTGGAACAGAACGAACAAGATCATCTACATCGGACCGGTCACATACCAAAACTATCCCGATCCCCATGTTGAAAACTGTAAACATATCCTCGTCACTTAACCCTCCAACGCTTCGGAGTAAATCAAAAATAGGCTGCGGTTCCCATGAAGAGCGATCTATTGAAGCACTAATTCCATCTGGTAATATCCTGGCCAGATTTCCAGATATTCCGCCACCGCTTATGTGTGCAATTCCTTTCGCTCGGCTAAGACATGGGGCAATCATGGGATAGTAACATTTGTGTGGAATCAGGAGTTCTTCACCAAGCCCATGTCCTAGATCATTGAATTTTTGATATAGCACAGCGGGATTCGTATCAATATCGAATACCTTACGAACTAACGAAAACCCGTTAGTATGTAACCCACTCGACGGGATTCCCAGGACCACGTCACCCGGCTTTATATCTGAACGAGTCATTATATCTTCTTCTTCCACCACACCAACGATCATACCAGCAAGATCAAACTGATCTTCTGCATACATATTCGGGGACTGGGCAGTCTCACCTCCTATCAAGGCGCAATCTGCCTGTTTACATGCCCACACCATTCCTCTGATTAACTGGTCCAATGTCTGATGATCTAGCTGCGACATCGATATGTAATCCAAGAAGAAGAGCGGCTTGGCTCCACAGGTCACAATATCATTCACGTTAAGGTTAACTAAATCTATCCCCAGAGATTCATAATGCCCCAATATAGACGCCACTTTAAGCTTCGTGCCAACTCCGTCTGTACTAGCAACCAGAACTGGACTCCCATAACCTTCAAGCCTGAACATACCTGCAAAACCACCAGAATTGCCCAAAACTTCCGGTCCGTGAGTCAAGGCAGCCAAACTCCGTATACGTTCTTTGGAATTTTCAGCAGCAGCCAGGTCAACCCCTGCTTCTTTATAGGCTTCCGACGTCAAACCAATCCCTCCTAAAATTCTTACCAAGTAGGCTTTATCTCCCTGAAGTTGCAGGCAGAATCAACGTAAACTTTGAACAACTCGGTTCCTGGAAGCACATCCCTAGACCAATTTAAACGATGGTGCCACGCATGCGTTATCCGTGTGAACAGATTGCCATGAAACACCAAATTACGGCGCAGGCAAGAATCAGATCTCCTGACGCTCCAAAATGAGTTTGTCCATCTCTAACTGAACGGGTATAGGATATGTACCGGTAAAACAGGCGTTACAGAAACCATCGTCCCCATCGCCCCCATCGGTCACCACTTCCATTAACCCTTCCACGCTCAAATATCCCAGAGTGTCTACCCCGATCTTTTCTCTTATTTCGTCAACAGAATAGTTCGCAGCGATCAGTTCTCGTCTCGTAGCCATATCTACTCCAAAATGGCATGGCCACATGATTGGAGGTGCACAAATCCTCATATGTATCTCGGTGGCACCAGCTTTTCTAAGTAATCCAACGACGCGTGGCGTTGTGGTTCCCCGAACAATACTGTCGTCTACTACGACAATCTTTTTGCCGGAAATTACTTCCGACAAAGGGTTGAATTTCAGTTGAACGTCCAAGCTCCGTAATCGTTGATCAGGTTCTATGAATGTGCGTCCCACATAACGGTTTTTTACCAGCCCATCACTATACGGCAGACCGGATGCCTGAGCGTAGCCCATTGCCGCCGCTGTAGCCGAATCTGGTATGCCTATGACCAGATCCGCGCAGGCAGGATTTTCCTCGGCTAGTTTCGCTCCCATAGCGACCCGGCGTCCGTGCACCTGCCTTTTATCAATCAAACTGTCTGGCCTTGCAAAATATATCTGTTCGAATACACACATCGCACGACGCCCGTCTCGCCCTGGCCACAGGTATGACTCGATACCATGCTTATCTATTCGGACAGCTTCGCCTGGCTCAAGTTCTCGTTCAAATACTGCTCCGACATGGTCGAGAGCACAAGATTCCGACGCTATCACCCACCCCCGATCTAACCTCCCCAAACATAAAGGTCTGACCCCTAATGGATCTTTAATACCGATGATCGCGTCTTTGGTTTGGACAACAGCGGAAAACGCCCCCCGAACTTGCCGCATGCACTGCCCAATTTGATCTTGCCATGTTTGTCCTGACGCCTTGGCGATTATTTGAGCTAGAACTTCAGAATCCGTGGTTGAATTAAATTCGCAAGACCAACTCTTTTTTAGCTCTTTGCGAAGTTCAACCGCGTTGATTATATTCCCATTGTGTGCTAGCGCCAGATCCCCATTCGTGCTTTGGACTTTGAAAGGTTGAGCATTGGCAAGCGTACTGGATCCCGTCGTAGAATAACGAGTATGGCCTATCGCCATTTCACCATCTAAAGGAACCAGAGTATCTGCACCAAAGGCCTGAGTCACTAGACCCATGCCCGTATGCACACTGATTCGCTGACCATTGGATGCCGCTATCCCAGCACTCTCTTGGCCCCTATGCTGAAGCGCAAACAGACCAAAAAAAACCACGCGTGCTGCGTGGTCGCCCGGAGTATATGCCGCCACCACCCCACACTCTTCCCGTGGGTGGTCGGTTGGCTCAATCGGCTGTGGGATTCCAGCCTTTTGACTCACCGGCTGATTATACGTCCCCTTTTCATGACGGTCAATCCGATCTTCTTACCATTTTATTCCAAGTGCGTACTTTCGATTACCAAAGCAAAGGGACAACAGCTAAATATCCGTTCTATCTAAACTGGACTAATTACTACGCCGCGTCCGGAACCACGTCCATTGCTCTCTGTCGTTACTCGTGGGTTATCGGCCAACGCCATATGTACTATTCGTCGATCTGCAGGGGTCATTGGCTCCAAGTAGACTGGCCTACCACTAGCTATAACCCTTTCAGATGTCCGACGTGCCATTTCTTCTAAGGAAGCTTGTCTTCTACTACGATATTGCTCTACGTCTAAAGTCACCCTCACTGGTCCTTGACGGTTGTTGTTGACTATGATGTTTACAATAAACTGGTAGGCTCGTAGTGTTTCCCCACGTCGTCCAATCAGCAACCCCGAGTCTTCACCCTCGATGTCAATTAACGGTCCCCCAGCTTCTGAGTCAAAAGCGCTACTAAGGGTCGCTACTGCAGAAACGTTCATCATCTCCAATATTTTTGAAACTGTTTCCATAGATTTGGAACTCACGTCTTCGTTAGCTGAAAGTTTCCTTATACGTACTCGGGCCAGTTCGGACCTGATCCCAAGAAATCCTGGTTTACCCGGATTTAGTACCTCTACCTCTACTTCGTCTCGAGCGGCGTCGAGTTCGTGAAGCCCGACCTCTATGGCTTCCTCCACGGTCTTCGCCGTCGTCTCCATCTCCTGAATCTCCTGCTCCAGCATCTTCTGTAGCCTCCTTTTCCTGCTGGACTTCGTCTGCTTGGCCCGTCGTCGGAGCTTTTGCAAACAAAGGTTCCCAGCCTGTTATGAAATATTGAGTTCCGATTCCTACTATATTGGACACTACCCAGTACAACGCCAACCCGCTAGGGAAGGTCATGGTTAACAATCCCAGCATAATCGGCATCATCCACAACATCATCTGCGAAGTAGATTGCTGCCGGGGATCCGCCGACGGCGTAGTGGTCATTTTTTGCTGCACCCAAGTGGAACCTCCAACGAGCAAGGGCATTACTATATTGGTGGGATCTGATTCCGCTAGATTCATCCATAAGAACCCGCTGTTGAGCGGGATAGACTCATGCGCAAAAGGAACCCATGAATATAGTTTTTCCGATAATTCAACTAGCCGATCAGGATTCGTTGGCAGGGTTTGAATGAGTGCCTGAAACAGACCTATCCAGACCGGAAATTGCACTGCTAGGGGTCCAATGCATCCCAACGGGTTCACCCCAGCTTGGCGATATAACTTGAGAGTTTCTTGAGATACTTTTTTGGGTTCACCCTTATATTTTTCTTTTATTTCAGCGAGTTTCGGTTGAAGTCCACTCATGGCACGCATTTGGCGGACTTGCTTAATAGTGAGCGGAGTTGTTGCCAGCCTTACCAGGATAGTGAAGGCTATAATCGAGAATCCCATTTGATTCCCAAGCACCGCGTACAGAAACACTAGACCGTTAATCATCGGCCGCAGTATTCCTTCGGTCCAAACGAAAATTATTGCGTCCATCTACCCTCAGTCACCAGCGTCGAATAGCAAATTATTTTGCCAAGCCCGCACGTTGATGCTCCATATTCGGCTTTCACGATCCCCTAAAAAAACCATATTATCATCTAAACTTCGTCCTAGCGCTAACGGGGCCCGCACCTCCTTGTCCAGGGCTATTGGTACCTTCTCCACACTCCCTGTCGAAAGACCCAAGCGCGAAATTAGTCCATCCATCCTTGCCACTACTAATTTGCCACCGGAGATCACAGGAGTGGCCGCAACAGCTCCACCCAAATCCTGCACCCATTTCGCAGGTTCACCTGAATGACGGTCTACCGGTAGCGCAAATACTTTCCCATCCATGTCCGCTATATAGATAGTTTTTCCATCAGATACAGGACTTGCCCAAAACCAGTTTTCTGAATCAAAACTCCACCGAAGTCGTTCCTCGCCTGTACCACCAGAGCTATTCCCTATTTTGAAACCATATACTTTCCTATCGAATGACCCAAACACTACCAGTCCATCTACTACCAACGGTTGGCCTAACACAACCCCTCCTGTCTGATATTTCCACTGAAGATCCATATCCAATTGTCGCCTACCATCTACTACCGTTTCCGACAATTCAACTGCGTAGAAGAAATCATCCATGCCTCCGAAATATGCGATTCCGTCGACAACAATCGGGGTTGACCAGATGCGTTTGTCTTTATCTTTGCCTTGCTTCAGTCCTTCAGTCTCGAAATAGCCGATTTCTTCACCGTTGCCAGTATCAAATGCGTAAAGCCTGCCGTCTTCGCTTCCGATTAACACGGTCTGGCCAAACACCGTAGGGCCCCCAACAAACGGACCTAATTGGATATCAACTGCCCACTCGCCACGGTTGAACTCAACACGAGTCCCGCTACCTCGATCAAGGTTTAAAGCAATCAACCTCCCCTTATCGCCATCTCCTACAGAACCAGCCACGTAGAGTTTCTCAGCATCCATACCCGGCGTTCCAAACACTCCACCTAATTGTTCTTCTTCTGGTGGGCTATAACGCCATATCAAATCCCCACTATCAGTGTTAAGAGCTAATACCTCTCCGGCTCGGCTTGCTAGGTACAACTTGCTATTTGGGGCGTCGACGATCACTGGCGTCCAACCCTCAGCTGATCCAATCACATTCCCCGGTCTACAGCTCATCAGAACCAGTCCAATTGCCATGACGACCAACATCAAACAACGCATTTTGACTCTGTGAATTCTTACAAGTTTCCGCAACGAATAATCCGAATCAGTCATAGCAATCACTTGTCTTTTCTCCAGCCCACAGCCTAGCTCTGGATTTCGGAAGGGAATTAATATATCCGTAATATTCCAATTTTAACTGGTCTCCGATTCAACGGTCGATATATTTTCGATGCGGATTAACACGTCTCAATCCCTGTACCTAAAACCACGTTCATGGAGATCATACAAAGCCCTCATAACTGAACCCTCCACGAGACGTGATGTCCAATTTAGGGCAGAGAAGTTAGCGCGGAACAGGATCGTAGCCTCGCCTTCCCCATGGATGGCATCTAATCAGTCGCTTGATCGTAAACGCTAGTCCTTTCCAGAGCCCGTGACGATTGACAGCATCATAAGAATAACGAGAGCAGGTGGGTTCAAATCTACACACCGTGAACAAATACGGTGCGACACCACGTTGATACACCTTAATGGCCAGCAATACCAAGATTTTCAAGTAATTGTTGCCTTCCCCCTGGAAGTGGACATTAGTAGATCCGCTTTGTGTAATAAGCTCTGGACAGCCATTCGAAGTTCGACAAACCTATGAACACCTTTCCGGTTCCGTGCTATTAACACAATATCCCATCCAGGTTTTACCGGAATGTCACGTACAACCTCTCGCAAACGCCGTTTCACTTTGTTTCTCACCACGGCCTTCCCAATCCTGCGAGTGGTAATGATGCCAAATCTAGTTTCGTTACCTTCGTGCGGAAGCGCCTTTAGAACTAACAACGCGTTTACCCAAGACCGGCTTCCCTGATGGATTTGCGAAAAGCGCTCGCTGCTGGTTAATCGCAGCCGTTTCTGCATTTAAAAGAACAAGACGTTTATACCGCCAACCGGTGCCGACCCTTAAATCTTCGATTCTTCAACACCGCGCGACCCCCCCTAGAGAGCATTCGACGCATAAACCCGTGCACTCTTTTTCTGCGTCGATTTTTGGGTTGGTAAGTTCGTTTTGGCACTAGACTATAGTCCTCTCAGCTTGCGGATTATAAATTATCCAGATTTTAAGTGTCAATTTCTTCGGCTTCAATAGTCGCCACTCCGGGCATCATCCTGCATCTCGTTATTCTAGAACATTAAGTCAAGTCATGTTCTGGTACTTAATGTTGCCATAACACAATGCCCAGTACGATGGCCCGACAAATCGTAGCCACAGGAAACGATAATTATTTAATTAGATCGGGACAAACCAGTGATACTCGCACCCATAATACAAGCCACACATAAAAATTGGTATATTTTGAGAAGTTATGTAATACCTATAAATCTTGATCCCACCATTAAGATCTAGGCAGAGGCTTTTTACTTGCTATAATTTATGGTAATGAGATCCAAACCATCGAAAAAATCCCGCCTCGATCTTTTAATTCTTGAGCACAAGTTAGCCAACACGCGCCAGAAAGCGCAAGCGCTCATAATGGCTGGACAAGTTTTGGTGAACGGACGGCAAGCTTCCAAACCAGGAACTCTATTTCCGTACGATTCTCACATTGTCCTCAAAGCTTCCCCTCAATATGTTGGCCGAGGAGGTTTTAAGCTGGCCCATGCCCTCCGCGTTTTCTCGGTGGACCCAACAGGACTAACTACCCTTGATGTAGGTTCGTCGACCGGCGGATTTACTGATTGTCTCATTCAACACGGGGCTTCCCGAGTATATGCTGTCGATGTTGGCCGGGCTCAGCTCCACGATCGTCTCCGTAAAGATTCCAAAGTAGTGGTGATGGAAGGGATCAATGCTCATTATCCTTTCACACTCCCAGGCCCTGTTTCTTTAGCAGTAATGGACGTCGCCTTTATCTCCATCGTCAAAGTCATCCCGTCGGTTGTAACTCATCTAACGCCCGGGGGGATGATTTTAGCTTTAATAAAACCCCAATTTGAAGCTCGCCGAGAAGAGATAGGTAGAAAGGGTATCGTCAAAGATCCTACCGTACACGCACGCGTGATAGGCCGCATTGCAAATTGGTCTGTTAACTATGGACTTCGTATCCTTAATCTTACATCCTCACCCATCAGAGGTGCGGGAGGCAATAGAGAGTTTTTCATCTCCCTCCAAAAAAATGACGGTAACCCGTATTCCTGATCTCCTAGTAATCGGGCACGTGACCACAGACATCATAGATGGTAAACCTGTCCCCGGAGGAGCAGCTTATTACTCTTCTATCACCGCAGCAAGACTGGGATATTCAGTGTCACTTGTAACAAGAGGCGCTTCTGCTCATGCATTGAAACTTTTGACCCCACTCGTTACCGTTCTTAATTTACCTTCACAGAACGCAACCATCTTTCATCACAAATACAAAAATGGAAAACGGGAACAATGGATAACGTCGCGTAGCGAAGACATCTCTCCTGACCATATGCCCACGAACTGGAAACATTGTCCACTAGTTTTATTAGCTCCTGTAGCCAACGAATTGCCAGTGTCTATGAGCAAGATGTTTCCAAATGCTCTACTAGGTATCAGCCCACAAGGGTGGCTTAGAATCTGGAATGCGGACGGACATGTCATACCTCATGTTTGGCCAAATGTTTCACTACCTTCAAATTCACTAGTAGTCGTATCTAAAGATGATCTTTACGAAGAAATAATGCCTTGGTCATGGTTGTCGGATCAAACTCACGTGGTCAGGACGGATGGTGCGTTAGGCGCTTACATACACTATCGTGATCATCTGTGGCACATACCACCATTCCCGGTCAAGGTAACCGATACAACCGGTGCAGGGGATATTTTCACTACAGCCTATCTGGTACGATATTCAGAGACTAGGGACATTAAAGCTTCTGGAATCTTTGCTAGCAGTGCTGCTTCTTTATCGGTCAAGAAGTCAGGCTTGGATTCTGCGCCCGACCGAGCTCTCATAAAACAACAGTTAGAGGCTCACGATAATCTGAAAGTACACACACGCCGACCATTTATGCACTCTAACTAGTCCAGTTTGATAGATCATCAGGCAATATATATAGAGGAAAAGGTAATATCGCGGCCATGTTTAAAAAGGTAACCAATCGCGTCAACTTTCCCAAGTTGGAAGAAGAAATCCTTGAGTTTTGGAAAACTCATGACATTTTCTCCAAAAGCGGAAACGGAACCGACAAACCACGATTTATGATGTTTGAAGGCCCTCCTACGGCCAATGGAAGCCCGGGCATTCACCATGTTCTGGCCAGAGTGTTCAAGGACATCATCTGCCGATACAAAACTATGAAAGGCTTCTCACCTATACGAAAAGCAGGTTGGGATACTCACGGCCTTCCTGTCGAATTAGAGATAGAACGGGAGCTTGGGCTCAAATCAAAGCGTGATATCGAAGATTTCGGCATTGAAGAATTCAATAATAAATGCCGCCAAAGTGTTTTTCGTTACGTCAAAGAATGGGAGGACTTAACAGACCGCATAGGATATTGGGTAGATATGGATGATCCCTACATTACGCTTGATCGCACTTACATCGAGACCGTTTGGTGGCTTTTAAAGCAAATGTGGGAGAATAACCGGATATACAAAGGAATGAAAGGGACGCCGCATTGCCCACGATGCGTGACTTCGTTGAGTTCTCACGAACTTGCGCTCGGATATCAAGAGAATACTCCTGATCCGTCAGTTTATGTAAAGTTCAGGATCAAATGGGATACCCAAGTTAGCCGTCGCATATTGGCCAATATTTCAGCTAAAAAAAATGTCCGGCTTGACAACCACTTTTTTCTGGCTTGGACAACAACTCCTTGGACGTTACCAGGAAACACGGCTTTAGCTGTTAATCCAACGGCCGAATATGTAATCGTGCATCTACCAAACAATGACGATCCTTCTGACGGTTCATTTATTTGTCTTTCTGCCAAACTAGCAGAGTCTGTGATACACGATCCTTACGAAATTATCACAACCTGCACCGGTCAAGAATTAGTAGGTATAACCTACGAGCCTCTTTACGATCCTTATTACTATAACGTCGAGGTACGACGTTTCGAAGATTCCGAAACGTCGGCGACTGGTATTCCCCAATTGGTTGATACGAACAAATTCGAGCCCCAGGTAATCGGCGGCGACTTCGTGTCATTAGACGACGGTACCGGCATAGTTCACATAGCCCCCGCCTTCGGTGACGAGGACCTAGACGCTGGGCGACAGAACGGACTCGCCTTCATCCAACAAGTGGATCCCCAAGGATACCTGACCGGTGATTATCCATTTGCCGGACAATTTGTTAAGGACGCAGATGAAGACATCATATCGGATTTAGCATCCCGCAACCTCTTGTTTCGACGATCTATATATAAACATACTTATCCTTTCTGTTGGCGTTGCCATACTCCTCTTTTGTATTACGCAAAAGAGTCTTGGTATATACACACCACGGCTGTTAAAGAAGAATTAGTTCGTGGGAATCAATTAATAAACTGGTACCCTGACCATATCAAAGAAGGACGGTTCGGAGAATGGCTTCGTAACGGAGTTGATTGGGCTATCTCACGAGAACGCTATTGGGGGACTCCCATCCCATTCTGGCATTGTGAAAAATGTGATGACTACCTATGTGTCGGGAGCTTGGAAGAGTTAAAAAAATATGCAATACCGCATGATAATCAAGACCTAGACAGTATAGATCTCCACCGCCCTCATATTGACAACGTGTTACTGAGCTGCCCCAAATGCGATGGTGGAATGCGACGTATTCCTGAAGTCATGGACGCTTGGTTCGATTCCGGTGCAATGCCTTTTGCTCAATGGAACATTACAAGCCCAAGTCAACTGGCAGAAATCAGGAGCGACGGCCGCTTCCCAGCGGAATACATTTGTGAAGCAGTAGACCAAACACGCGGGTGGTTTTACAGCCTTCTCGCAATTTCAACCCTTGTAGCTGGAGAGCCAAGCTATAAGAATGTGATTTGCCTCGGCCTCATCTTAGATGAGAAAGGCCGAAAAATGAGCAAATCTCTGGGCAACGGTATAAACCCCTGGGATATCCTCAACACCCAAGGAGCCGACGCCATACGTTGGTATCTTTTTACGGCTACCCAACCTGGTGACTCACGTCGATTTTCCGAGAAACTCGTTAACGAAGTAGTTAGAAGATTTATGTTGACGTTGTGGAACGTTTACTCTTTCTTCGTAACTTATGCTGAAATAGATGGGTACGATCCATCGCTCAAACCATCTTCCCCACAGAACCCCACTGAATTAGACCGTTGGATCCTTTCAGAACTTAACAGCCTAGTCGCACAAGTGGACCACTCTCTGGAATCTTACGATCCCACAAATGGTGGTAGGCGCATACAAGAGTTCGTGGACCTTCTCTCTAACTGGTATGTCCGACGCAGTAGACGTAGGTTTTGGCGCAGCGGCAACGACTCAGATAAGCTTTCTGGTTACAGTACACTCTACCAGTGTTTAGTTACACTATCGAAGCTAATGGCTCCCTATGCGCCTTTTTTGGCCGAAGAACTGTATCAGAATTTAGCGCGTACTGTCGATTCCACTAGTCCGGAAAGCGTTCATCTCTCCGAATTTCCCAGTACAGAAAAGTTACTTATCGACCAACCTCTCATGGAAGCCACTAGACTGGCAATGAAAATCTCTAGCTTAGGTAGAGACGCCCGCTCTCGAGCTGGCAAAAAAGTGAGAGTCCCCTTACAAACTATACTTGTCCATCCTCAAAATAATAAGGAGATCTCTTATTTTTCTAACATCACTTCTCAAATTCTGGAAGAGTTGAACATCAAAGAACTTATTATTTTAGATAATGACGATCCTTTCTATCGGAAGGTGATAGGTAATGCGAAGGATACTCGATCGGTTTTATTAGATGGCTATCAAGTCGTCTTGGACAGCGGATATATGATTGCAGTCGACACTAACATCACTCCTCTTCTGGCGGAAGAAGGACTCGCACGCGAACTAGTCCACCGGATTCAGAACATGCGACGATCTGCCGGGCTACAGATCACGGATAGGATCAGAATCCATTACCAAGGTTCAACGGAGTTGATCCAGGTAATTTCCAATTATGGAGATTATATCCGCGAGGAAATACTAGCTGATGACATTATCCAAGCACCAGCGATAGAGGGATCACATGTAGAAAGCTTTAACGTTGATGGACTCGAATTAACGATCTCCATTACATCCAGCTATCTAGGAAGCCGGACGTCGTCCTAATTCCACCATGAAAGTGTGTACCCGATCATCTCTCCACACTTCCAACTCTACGACACTTCCTACACGGAACTCGAATCTAAGCACCCGAGTAAGGTCTCTCACAGCCGACAAATCCTGACCAGAAACCGATAGCATCACATCCCCAGGTCTAATCCCTCCTGACCAAGCCGGGCTATCGATAACTACATCTGCCACTAAAATACCATGCTTTACTGGCAGTACAAGCTCTGCTGATTGTTGCGCATCTAACTCTTGGATGAACACACCTAACCATGGCCAAAGCACTTCCCCCGATTCCATCAAAGCCTCAGCTACCAACAATGCGGTATCCCCACCCACAGCGAACCCAATCCCTTCTACTTGATTGCCTCTTAATACCGCCGTATTAATGCCAACGACTTCACCCGCCAAATTCAACAACGGGCCTCCACTGTTCCCTGGGTTGATCACAGTGTCTGTTTGAACTAAACCATACAGCGTAGAGTCCTGATCAATCTGAAAAGATCTATCCAATGCACTTACGATTCCCAGAGTAACAGTAGGCCCACCTGGCAACGCTAAGGCATTACCTATAGCCACCACCCAATTTCCAACCCGCAGGGTACTTGGGTCAGCAAATGGTAAATATGGCAGATCTGCCTCATCCACTTTGAGTAATGCAATATCTGTAAGGGGATCCTTGCCTATAATCTGGGCTTCCATCTGTCGGCCATCATCCAACGTCACTAATATGCTACTAGCGCCATCTATTACGTGATGATTGGTAACAATATGCCCTCGGTCATCAAATACAGCCCCTGAACCACTGGAAAAGCTCACCTGCTTTCTTCCAAAAATATCCATAGTAGTCACAGACGCTACGATAGAGACTACAGATCCCCTGACTCTGGCTACCATATCTGCGATCTCTGGCGCGACCATCACCCCCACAGGATCAGGTGGCGTAGGTATGGGCAAAACGGTAGGCGTAGGTATGGGCAAAACGGTAGGCGTAGGTGTTGGGGTTTTGGTTTCACCCAAAGGAGACGGTAATTTAGTTTCGAATATTGTTATCACAGTCGGAGTAGCGTTAGCGTTTTGGCCTAACACTGGTGGAGTTTTAGATATCATCGACAAATCGTTTGTCTGATTTATGTTTTCGTCTGCTGGCGACACCTTCGATTCACAACCCACTAAAATAAAAGCAATTGTCAAAACAACGAATGAAACGTGCGGTATAAAGATTAACGTTTTTTTCATTTTTGAAATCTTTTCAACCGTCATACTCAGTAATCGATATTTAACCCTAAATTCAGAATTACCGAGCCATCTGAGATCGCAATGAAGCAATAGCACCTTGTTGCAACGATATGAGATCGTCAATCCCTTTGGCCGCCAAATCGGTTGCTCTTGAAATCAGCGTTTGGTCGAATGGTCCTCCCTCGCCAGTGGCTTGTATTTCAACCACCCTACCATCTCCCGTCATAGCAAAGTTAAAATCTACGTCTGCCCTAAAGTCTTCTTCGTAGCAAAGATCTAACAGTAAAGTCTCATCTACTAACCCCACGCTGATGGCTGCGAGGCTAGTTTTTAACGGTATCCTATTGAGGATCCCATTATTAACCAGTCCGCCCAATGCTTGGTTCAGTGCAACATATCCGCCCGTAATAGCTGCAGTACGAGTTCCCCCATCAGCCTGAAGAACATCACAATCTAATACTACGGTCCGTTCCCCTAAGGAACTGAGATCGGTTACTGCCCTCAAAGATCGTCCAATCAGACGTTGTATTTCGTGGTGACGGCCTTTCACAGATCCCCCAGTGACATCTCTGACCGAACGGGATAGAGTAGATCTAGGTAGCATGGCGTATTCGGACGTTACCCATCCCCGATTCTCTCCTCTAAGAAATCCTGGAACGCGCTCTTCAATCGTAGCCGAGCATATAACTTTAGTATTCCCCATCTCGATTAGGACTGAACCTTCTGCAAACGTTTGATATCCAACAGTGAGACCCGTCTTACGGATCTCGTCGTTGCGTCTTCCGTCAATTCTCACCCAGCTGCCTCCAGTTATTGCCATTTGGAGCACAGTATAGCAGCCCCTAGGCATTCTAATTTATACTAAGCTATGATTTTAACGATATAGACTTATGGCAACGACCTCGATGGTTTTAATCACCTGAAGACGCCTGTCTCAAACCAGCCATAAGCTGCTGACAAACCAGTTTTAAACCGACGGCAACCGTCTATAACAAGACAAAGCCACTAGACCATTTCGCATTTCATCCAACTTATTGTGCTTACGTTGCAGCGACATTATAATTTGGTCACCGTTTAATAACGGCCAGGAGTTGCAATTGAGCGCTCGGCAATACGCCTTCTTCAAAGGTGAATACGTACCATTGGAAGACGCTCGCGTCAGCATATCCACACATGCCCTTCACTATGGCACTGGTACTTTTGAGGGCGTGCGCGGAAACTGGAACCCCGATAAAGCGACTACTTTCATCTTCCGGCTTAGAGAACACTACGAGCGACTTTTGACCGGATGCAAGCTACTGATGCTAAACATACCTTATTCCGTGGACGACCTTTGTAACATCACAGTAGAACTTGTAGAACGATGCGGTTATACCAGCGACATATACATCAGGCCTCTGGCGTACAAGAGTGCAGAATTAGTGGCCAACTTGAAACTTCACGAGCTTGAAAGTGACTTTTGTTTGATTGTGACTCCTTTCGGGAATTACCTCGGCACAGACACTCTCAGGTGCTGCACCTCCGGCTGGCGTCGCCCTGATGACCAAACCATCCCACCCAGATTTAAGCTAACCGGGACGTACATTAATAGCGTACTAGTAAAAACTGAAGCTGTGTTGGCCGGTTTTGATGAGGCCATCGTGCTGAACCGTGAAGGTTATGTTGCGGAAGGCTCCGGGGAAAACGTTTTCGTTGTAATGAACAATAAGCTTCACACACCTTCTCTCGATGACGGCGCCCTGCCAGGTATCACAAGGAACACAATCATAGAGTTAGCCCGTGAAGAACTTGGTTTAGAAGTAATTGAGGGTCATATCAGCAGAACTGAGCTTTACTTAGCCCAAGAAGCGTTCCTCACAGGCACAGCAGCTCATGTGACTCCTATGGTAGAACTGGACAGCCGGGCCATTGCGGACGGTCAAGTAGGTCCGATATCCGAACGTCTGCGAGATCTATACTTTAGCGTGGCCACTGGTAATCATCCCAAATATATGCATTGGTGTACCCCCGCCATCCCCAGGATGGCACCTACCTAATCGATAACGTCATCAACTGTCTGTAGAACCGACGGAGAACCCGAGAATTAAATGGATGCTATTAGTTGGGCCTTCGTAATCATCGTGGGCTACCTAATAGGCTCCCTCCCCTCTGCATATATCGCAGGCCGAATACTAAAAGGGCGAGATATTCGTAAGCTGGGTGACAATAACTCAGGGGCAGCAAATGCCTATCACAACCTAGGGCGTATCACTGGTATAACTGTATGTGTAATAGACACTGGAAAAGGGGCCGCTGCCGTTCTCTTAGCACACACCATAAATGACGCGAGTACAATACATATGGTAGCGGGAATATCAGCTGTGGCAGGGCACAATTGGCCTTTTTTCCTACATTTCAGAGGCGGCAGAGGTGCCGCAACAACTCTTGGAATACTAATGTTCATAGCACCTATTGCTGCAATACCTATGTCCCTTGGTTGCCTAGTCTTGCTGCTCTTTTCTCGTAACCCGATTGTTGCGTTGAGTTTCGCATTTATAGCCACACCTATATTGGCTTGGATTCTGGGAATCAACTTCAACACGATAGCTTACATGATCCTCCTTCCCACTATCGTGGGAATAAGCCATTTCTCTGGTGTCATGCGAGCATCTCGAACACATATCACAAAACAAACAGCATCCCGGATTTCGGAATAGCTATAATTGCCTTTTCCTCTCGACTATTTCCTTCTCATTTTCCTGGCTACTTGCGGGGTTATACAGTTAATTTCCCTCTTGAATGGTCTGATATTTATATCTTTCACCACTCGGTTTATAATTGGCCTGCCACTGGCAATCGTATTGATTGCGGGCCCTTTTATCTGGTTCTTTATTTCCGAGAACCGTAATGTCTCTGATACTGCCATTGGATTAGACGGAAATCAGCAAGCTATACTATTCATTTCAGGGAGTTTAGCAGGCCTTATTTTTACCCTGGTAGTTACGTCGCTCCGTCGCACCAAACTTGACAACGATGCTGAGCATTACAGTCCAGGACTAGATGCGTTGAGACAAACTTCGTACCTACGAGCTTTGACACTAACTTTTAGCCGCATAAACCGGAATGAAAAATTTCGACACACAAATCATCATCGAATTAAACAGGTTGATTGGGAACAATCAGAATTTTGATAAAGTTTTAGGAATTCTCGCTAGTGACTACCTCATCCCGGCCGTCATGGCTTTGAGTTTAGTAGCATTCTGGTTCAGTGGCCATTCATCATCGGACCGATTTCCGCGTCAATGGTCTATCCTATCCGCAGTGCTTGCCTTAGGACTAGCAAACCTGATCGTTCTTTTGTCAAACGACCTGTATTTTAGACCCAGACCATTCATCGAAAACGAACTCACGCTCATTCTCTACATGCCAACTGACTCATCATTCCCAGCAAACCCAGCAGTCCTGTCATTTGCGCTAGCCTCAAGCCTTTGGCGCAATCACAAACGTATTTCCTTGACTTTAATGATCACGGCCTCTGTATGGTGTTTCTCTAGAGTCGTAGGGGGCGTTTTTTATATTTCGGATGTATTAGCAGGTGCCATTATAGGTATGGCAATCGCTCTTCTCGCGATGTATATACTTCGATGGTTGGAACCAATCCCATCTTTGTTGATCCGCACCGCACGTTTACTGCATTTAGCGTAGTGTGTGTGTAGTTCACGCTATCAGTCGAGATTTTGGCAACGAATTAAACCTGATATCTGTTTTTCGTCCATTATTCATCGAGATCATTTTCGACTTGGGATCCATATAGTAAAATGCTTTATCAACCACCTCTGGGAGCTAAGATATGGTTCAAATCACAAAACTATTTCAAGAGATCCGGCAGGAGTCCGAAGCATTAGCGTGGGAGGGTACTTTTCGAGAATACCTGAAAATGGCAATCAAGACACCTAAGATCGTGCAAACTTCCCACGCTAGGGT
>VEXF01000003.1 GCA_009391275.1 SAR202 cluster bacterium AD-804-J14_MRT_500m
GACCCAAGGAAACCCGTTAAAGCTCCCGAGAAAAAGGAGGACAGCCCCGGCGGCTGCAAAGCTAAATTTTCGTTTTAAAAGACTAGTTTCACGTGTGCGGGTTCTAACGTCTTTGCACTCCCTGGTGTTGAGAGAGCGGTGCATTTCGATACGTCCGCTATTATCATTTCTTTGGTTCTGCTTGGCAGATATTTGGAGGCGCGGGCAAAAGGGCAGACTTCGTCAGCAATTCGTCATCTAATAGAGCTCCGACCAGAGACCGCGTGTGTCCAACGAGATGGGAAAGAAATTGTAGTCTTTGCTAGTGATATTGCCGTTGGAGATATATTGGTTGTCCGTCCGGGCGAGAATGTTTCTGCAGATGGCATGGTATTGGACGGCTACTCCTCAATAGATCAGTCAATGATTAGCGGAGAAAGTATGCCGGTTGAGAAATCCCCAGGTTCGACAGTTTATGCCGGTACGATTAACCAAAAAGGTCTCCTTCGTGTAAAGAGCACCTGCGTTGGCGATAATACCACACTAGCTCAGATTATTAGGTTTGTAGAGGAAGCTCAGGGTTCTAAGGTTCCTATCCAGCGTTTAGTAGATAAAGTTGCCGGCTATTTCGTGCCAACGATCATTGGAATTGCCATAGGGGCCTTTGTTATGTGGGCCATCATAGGCATGTCACAACCTTTTGGGATAACTTATGCCTTGCTTATTTTCGTTGCCGTTTTGATTATTGCTTGTCCTTGTGCATTAGGTTTGGCTACGCCTACTGCGTTGATGGTTAGTATGGGCAGAGGTGCTGAGATTGGAATCCTTGTGCGGAATGCTGAAGCCTTAGAGACAATTCGCAAGATTGACACGATCGTCTTGGATAAGACAGGAACTCTTACAAGGGGCCAACCGGCTGTAACCGATGTTTTATCTGTCGGTCTGGACAGCGAAAAACTTTTGACTATTGCAGCCTCGGTGGAAAATGGATCTGAACATGCTTTTGGCGAAGCAATTGTGAACAAAGCCAAAGAAGATGGCCTCATTTTGACTCATGCTCGAGACTTCCGATCTGTGCCGGGTCGTGGAGTCACGGCAATAGTTGAAAATGACCACGTTGCTTTGGGGAATCATCTGTTTATGCGTGATCTAGGTATAGATCTCGATCGCATGCTTGTCGAAGCTGAAAAATTGTCCATGAATGGAAAAACTCCGATGTTTGTTGCAGTTGCTGGAGGTTTGGCAGGTGTTATTGCCATTTCTGATACTCTCAAGCCGGGTGCCGTCACGAGCATAGAAGAAATGAAAGACATTGGGCTGGAGGTTGTTATTATTACCGGTGACAATGAATATGTTGCAGTTGCTGTTGCTGAACAACTCGGCGTCCATCGGGTGTTTGCTGATATTCTTCCCGAAGACAAGGCAAAGATAATTGCTTCCCTGCAGTCGGAAGGCAAACGAGTTGCTATGGCCGGCGACGGAGTTAACGATGCTCCTGCGCTTAGTCAGTCCAATGTAGGTATTGCTATGGGAACTGGAACCGATATAGCTATAAATTCATCCGACATTGTTTTAATGGGTGGAGATGTACAGCGACTTCCGGCGATATTTCAACTAAGCCGGGCGACAATCAATGTCATCAAACAGAATCTTTTCTGGGCTTTCTTTTACAACGTAGCTTTAGTGCCAGTGGCCGCCGGTGCTCTCTATCCTGTTTTTGCGCTGCTTGGCGGTGTCCCGGAAGGTCTTGGGTTTTTCTTTGGACAGCACGGCTTTCTCAATCCTGTACTTGCAGCTTTGGCGATGGCATTCAGTTCCGTCAGCGTGATAACTAATTCTCTTAGATTAAAGAGGTTAAAGTTCGGTTGATAATTCTCAAACGAATCAAAGAGCTTTTAGGTTTAGGCAATAAACAGACAATTGCAATAGATCCCATTTGTAAAATGGAAGTCGATGTATCAAGTCCTAGGGGCGGAACAACGGAATATATGGGTGTGCTATATTATTTTTGCGCGCCAAGCTGTAAACGAACGTTTGAGGGAAATCCCGAACAATACGTTTCGTAGATTTGAGATCATGAAATCGGACGATTGGCCCGGAATAGACGATGTTAATCAAATCCTATTCGCGGAACCGTGACTGGTGTAGAATATGCGATCGTGTCAGGGAATGGCTTGCGACGTACAACGGAATTGAAACCTTTCATATCACTCGTTACAATAAACGGAGCCCCTGAACACCTAGTTTATATGTTGGAGGCATTCCCAATTGACCCAAATCGATATGCCAGAAATCATAGTTTATACTCATCCTGACTGCTCGTATTCAACTGCCGTAAAGATCGACTACGAAAATCAAGGAATAGAGTTCAAAGAAATTGATATTTCAGTTCACCCCGAAGCAATACCAGACCTGGAGCGGCTAGCAGGAGGTGAACGTATTACTCCTGTGATTGTTATAGGGGACGAGGTTACTATTGGGTTCAACGGCATTGGTTGAAGTTTTTAGATTTGGGCCGTCGGTCCAAATTAGTTGTATGAACTTCAAAGAACTGCTTGGTTAACACCACCTACAAACACTAGGTTGTATGGTAATCTGCCCATTGACACCACCATTTAACCCACCTACTATCGATACCTGTTATCTACCGCGGCCCGGTGGTGTAGCTGGTTTAACATATCGGCCTGTCAAGCCGAAGATCGGGGGTTCGAGTCCCCTCCGGGTCGCCACCTTATCACGTTGTTGTGGTTCTAAAGTTGTAGAGTAGGTCAGATTTTCCTGCTCAATTGCATGTCCCTTAAAAAGACTTGCACTATTGTCTAGTTTGACCCTTTATTGTGTACTATCGAATGTTCAGGCTTGGTTGCAAATAGGAAGAATAATCCGCTGAGAGCACTTATAGACCCCAGTATCAGAATTGCTAATGTATAGCTTCCTCTGGTATCAAACATCCAGGCAGCTATCAAAGGAGCCATAACCATCACGCCATATAATGGCACCATCGAGAGTCCGGTAATAGTTGCGAAGGCACGTTGTCCAAAGTAATCCCCGCGTATAGCCGTAGTGATGGCCACTCGTCCTCCGAACCCTATGCCGAATAGCACCACAAACATAATGGCTATGGACATGTTTTGGGAGAATGCCCCGAGTATGAAACCGACTGATTGGCAGGTGCAAAATAGGAAGAGACCTAGGTTCTTTGGGATGCGATCTCCGATGTAACCACCAATTAGGAGAAATACAGCAGCCATAGCCATAACCACTGACCACAATAAAGCTGAAGATTGCAGAGTTAGGCCTTGGTCAGTAAGCATTGGGACAAAATGAACAATCAGTATTCCTATGAGCATAGAAGAAAGAGCATGGCCCGCAGTAATGAGCCAAAAGGCTCGGGTTCGAACCGCTTGTTTGACCGTGAAGTTGCCATCTGACGCTATTCCGTCAGAGGTAGGTTCACTATAAGGTCGTGCTGAGCTTTTAACTTTCCGGGATTGCAAATACGCTGGATTCGGGCCATGGATGAATGAGTCAGGTCGATTCTGGATGCAGATATAAACTGGTAAAGCAACCATCAAGAAAATTATTCCTATTCCTAATGCCGTATGCCTCCAGTCAAAATGTCCGGGCGTTAGGGCCCATGCTAAAACTGGAGCCAATAATAGACCTCCTATAAATTGACCCTCCCCGGCTACAGCCATAGCTTTAACTTTATTTGTTGTAAACCAGTTGTTGATTGCAGACATCATCGGAAGCCAGATTCCGGCTGCAGAGCCCAGCATTATCATAGCAAAGGAGATATAAAATACTGGAAGGTTTTGCGTCTGGCTGAATATGATGAAGCCAATGCCGATGACCAACATTCCGAGTAAGGTCATCCGGTTAGCACCTAGTCGATCGATGAGCATTCCTATGATTGGACCAAGTAAACTACCTTCTAGTTGTGCTAAAGAGAACGCTCCGGTTAACTCTGTTCTACTCCAACCAAATTGAGATTCAAGCGTTTTGACCCATAACCCAGTGCCATACCAGATAGTGCCGCTTGCTAAACTCATCATCGCCAGCGTAAGAAAAACTAACTTCCATCCGTAATATAGATTGCGATAGCTTTTCCATAGATTGTGGATTGAATCTTTCAATTGGGAAAGTTATTTTCAGATCAGGTTTATGGTTTGTTAGCTTTGGGAGCTTGTCATCCCGGGCAGAGTTGTTAGATTAAAATTGTACGTACTACCCTACAGCTTCTTTGAATTTGCGTATGGCTTCTAAATGGTTTTCTGGAGACTCGAATCCGCATCTCATAGTGTTAAGGCTGACGTGCGTTGCACCAATCGATTCCCACCTAGAGACCTCCTCTGCCCATTGTTGGGGTGAACTATCAGAAAACGCGTCTATGTGTCCGTCAATACCTAGTTCGGAAGGGTCCCTTCCTGCCTTCTCCATATAATTGTGCATCTTCTTTAGACGATTAAAGCTAGATTCATCGTGTAAAAATGGGGAAGGTATCGAATAAGGAAACCAGCCGTCACCATATTTGGCAATCCTTTTCATCATGAGATCCGAACTCCCTCCGAACCACAAAGGTATGGATTTATGTGTCGGTAAGGGATTTATTCCCGCATGTGGTATGTTGTGCCACTGCCCTTTGAATTGCATACTTTGATTCTTCCATAATGCCTGCATAACCTCTATCTGTTCATCTAGTTTGCGGCCCCTATCGTTGAATGTCGCATTCATAGCTTCGTATTCAACCTGGTTCCATCCACCTCCGATACCTAGTCTAAATTTGCCTCTGCAAAGTCTATCTAGTTCTGCAGCCTGTTTTGCTACTAATGCGGTCTGACGTTGAGGTAGTACCAACACAGAAATCGATAGTTCAAGTTTGGGAGTTAACCCGGCTAGCCAACCGAAAAAAACAAAAGGTTCATGGAAAGGATGTTCCAATCGATAAGTACCCTTGCCAGCTTTGTGTCGCGTTTCCCACTGTTCGTAGTAACGCGTATCTGCACCTAATACGTGGTCGTACGCAAGAATATGATTATATCCTAGGGATTGTGTTGCCTCCGCGTACTCGCGGACCGCTCCCATGTCGCCTCCAATTTCGGTCGTTGGGAAAATCACTCCTAATTTCATATCCTATCGCTTCTTTCTTCAGCCCCTGTTAAATTCGTGCTTAGTGTCCACAATCTGTTAGCGGTCAGATAATCATATGAAAATTCAGAGGATGCTATTGGTTCACAGTTGTCAAAATACTTTCCAGTTTCTCCTACCACATCGGGGGATGTTGCCAAATAGACAGATGTGGTCGCTCCTTGTTTAGAACTGACTCCTCGTAATTTTAGAAGATATGTTAGAACGGGTCCCAAAAGACCATTGTCGGATAGTAGGTTTGTCGAAACCACTCCGGGATGAAGAGCGTTTGCGGTCACCCCGGTTCCTTTCAGGCGTCTGGCAAGTTCATATGTAAATAGGATATTGCAAAGCTTGGACATCCGGTATGCCTTTATACCTAGCAGGTATCGTCGTCGACATTCTATATCATGGAAATCTATCGTCGTATTCTGATGTGCTGTAGATGATACATTCACAATTCTCGATGGTGAACTAAAGATCAATCGATTTATTAATAGCTGCGTTAGTAGGAAATAACTTAGATGGTTTAGAGCAAAAGTCATCTCTATACCGTCTACACTTGTTTGCCTATGTATGAATATCTTACCGGCATTATTTATTAAGACATCTAGTTTAGAGTAACTCGCCAAGAATTTATCGGCGAGATTGTGTATTGCTGCTTGTGATGACAGATCCGCAATGATGAATTCTATTAAGTTATTTCCGGTCTCTTTTTGGATCTCTGTGACAGCAGTGATAGCTCTCTCGACATTGCGTCCTACTATCACCACAGAGGCGCCAAGCCTGGCCAATTCTCTAGCGGTCTCTTTCCCGATACCGGAAGTTCCTCCGGTAACTAAGCAGATCTTGCCGTGCATATTCACCAGGCTTATTTGAATGTTTCCCAGAATGTAAGGTCTTCCCATCTAATGACCCTCCATTTGCCCGATGCCTGTTGTTTACCTGGAATAGGCCATCCCATGCATAGGATCATTTCTGGTATCAATCGATGCGGCATATTTAGTATTTCGCTTACTCCTGCTTTGCTAAAAGATGTGACAGGCCCAGTCCCTAATCCTAGCGAATGTGCAGCTAATATCATGTTTTCGGCCGCAGTCCCAACATCTATATACATTGTCTTCTCATGAGGAGGAATCCCGTGGCGTGAAAGTTCATCTAGGTCGCGACAGATAATAATGATGGCCGTTGGATGTTGAAACATTCCTGGGCAGACCATGCGCAGAAGACGTAATGTTAATTGATCCTGTACCACTACAAAACGATGAGGACGCCGGTTGCCAGCACTAGGAGCCCATCTCCCGGCCTCTAACACCTGCTCAATAATGTTCCGTTCTATCGGAGCGTCTTGAAGTCCTCTAGATACGCGCCGGCTTTTTATCGCTTTCAATATCTGGTTGGTCATACAACTTTCCCTCCAAACCCAGAACGACCAATAAGATGCCTAGCAATTTTTCTACATAATTCGTCAAGGCTAGCACTGTATTGTTCTAATCCAGCCTGCCGAAAAGACTTAGGAGCAGGATTTAAAAATTCCTTTAGAAATTGGTGTCCTTCGGGTGAAACCCTATCTAGTATGAACTCGCGCAGGCGCCCAGCAGCTGTAAGCATACGCATTGGCGCGTAATCTGGAGGTTCGTCTATCTGTGTTCGGGCTGCTGTGATTAGGAATGCAAGCAACTCTATAGCTTCTGATTCGGTTAACACCATATTTGAGCTCATTTTTTACCTCGACATTAATATATTTCCAGAAGCTTCAAGTGTAATAAATTAAATGGCTTGTCTTTTCTTGTGATTGTGTATGAATATCTCTCTATTTCACTTGAGTGATGGATCTTCGTGTACGGTGATTTTAGATCGGCGTACCTACTACTGCCAACTTTTCACATTGACCCGTAGAAGTCTCAATGCTACAGTCGAGACAGCGTAACCAACAATCTGTAATCCCTCCAACTCCACTCCATTGTTAAACGCAGATTGTAAGGAGAATCAAATGGCAGATTATGACATTCTTATCAAAGCTGGAACTATAGTGGATGGGACTCGTACTCCTAGATTTGTGAGTGACGTTGCGATAAAAGACGGTAAGATCGCTAAAATAGGTGGGGTAAAAGGGGCGACTGCCGACAAAATCTTAGATGCTTCCGGGCTTATAGTGGCGCCAGGATTTGTTGATCTCCACACCCATTATGACGCTCAATTGTTCTGGGACCCTTATTTTTCAGTCTCGGGTTGGCATGGCGTTACATCTGTTGCCATAGGAAACTGTGGTTTTGGTTTCGCACCATGTCGTCCAGCAGATCAGGAACGATCCATGCTGTCCATGACCCGTAACGAAGCAATACCTTTCGACGCTATGAAGGCGGGTATGCCTTGGGATTGGGTGACATTTCCTGAATATTTAGATTCAGTCGATCGAGTGTCTAAGAGTGTTAACGTTCTGAGTTATGTCCCACTTTCTCCTATCTACGCTTGGGTCATGGGGTTTGATGAGGCGAAATCTAGGAGACCAACTAGTTCTGAACTAGCAGAGATGCAGCGCCTAGTACATGAAGGCATGGACGCCGGAGGAGGTGGATGGTCCGCTCAAGTGTTTGGGGCTGGCTCTAGTCAGCGGGATTTCGATGGAACCCCAATGATTACTGATCTCATGACCGATTCAGAAATCCTCGCCTTTGGAGAAGTCCTTGCTCAGCGAGACGAAGGATTCATAGAGTTAGCTTACCGGGGATCTGGTGAAGGTGTTACCAGCCGTGTCTTAGATAACGATACCATAAGACTTTTCGAGGAGTTGGCTCGTGTTTCGAACCGACCGATTTTATACCAGGTTGTTCGTGCAATGGCCGCTGATCCAGATCAGCACCGGGTTAAACTTCGATGGTTAGAAGACTGCGCACAACGAGGGTTAAGAGTATTCGGTCAGGGACAAACATATAGGTCAGGATTTGAATTCACTTTCGAAGACTGGAATTTGTTTGACTCCAGTCCTATCTGGAGGGAAGTTACGCTTGGCTCTGTTGACGAACGTTTGGCTAAGATGAAAGATGCTGGCTTACGAGCGCAACTCCGTTCAGAATGGGATTCTGGCGTACATCCATTTGGGGAAATACAAGACGCCGGTTCCATACCAGCCCTAGTTGTGGAAGAAGCTGGAAGCCTAGATCTCCAATCCTACGTCGGAAAATCCGTAGGTCAAATTGCCAACGAAGAAGGAAAACATGTCATTGATGCCTTGTTAGATCTTGTGGTGCAGGATAACCTTCAAACGGAATTTTATGCAGCGGTAGGAAGAGATAATCCGCACTATACTGCCGAAATCCTCAAATCTTCCACCACAGTGGCGGGAGTTTCTGATGGTGGCGCTCATGTAAAATTCATGGCGGGAGGCACTTTTACGACTGACATGCTGACATGGTTAGTTCGTGATGAAGGTGTGGTAAGCCTAGAAGACGCCCATTACAAACTCAGTTATCTCCCAGCATTTGTCGGAGGATTTCATGATCGAGGATTCCTCCGCGAAGGTGCTCCTGCGGATGTTATAGTCTACGATTTGGAGAATCTTGCAATGGGCGATATGGAGATTGTGCATGATCTTCCTGATGGCGATTGGCGCCGGGTACAGCACTCTGAGGGTTATCGGTGGACTATTGTCAACGGACAAATCACCTTGGAAAATGGCCACCCCACAGGTCTATTATCGGGCAAGCTTCTCCGGCATGGTAGAGGTTAGTTTTTGATTCGAATGATTCTTAGAATAACGCGTTAGATATGGTGGCCAAGTGGTGACAATGAATCGAGAGTTGTCTGCAATATAACTGGCTTGACCAGTGTTTTCTCCAGAGTATTGGGAATTGCAGATGTTCGAATAAACGTTCAACCAAATACTACTAAGTGATTAACGGCGTCTCAGGTCCCTATTTTGGGAGAGGACCCACAAAAGGAATTTAATAATTCAATGGCTGATAGGACCGATAGGTAACTCGTCCTCGGATTCTTAGGATGTGGTTGGTTCTCAAAGGTAAGTCGAAATGTGCCGAATTCGCCCTTTGCCACTATCTCGTGGGTATTGCTTGATGCCTGAGGATCGGCTATTACTTTCACTTTTGTTTCCATTGCACCTAGACCTGCTAGGCTTAAAGACGCGGCAACATTCACGTTTGCCGGAAATAATTTCACAGCTTCCATGGCGGATCCTTGGTAGATTATCACCTTCGAATTAATTTCTGTGTCCTCCCAGTCTTTGAAGCCGAGTGAGCCAGATAATCCAGATGGTGGTTTGGTAGTTGTTAAAGTAACTTCTTCTAGTTGATGCGCGACCGAACGGATTGCGTCTAATCCTCCAATTGCACCAGATGGGATCAGTAATTCCTTGCCGTAGAGACCTGCAATGTGCGTCAAGTTTTGGAAGAAAGTCCCATCAAGGAGTGCTCCGGTACTCATTACCACAAGGTGCTTATTAGATGACAGAATTTTCTCTCCAAAATCTCGAACTGCTATTGGCGAGGCACACTCAATTATCAAGTCCAGTTTATTGTTGGATAGAAAATGGTCTATGTCCGAGAAATAACGTACACCCTTATGCAACCTGCTTTCCAATGATTTGCCCCGCGTTTCGTCCTGATCAAATAATGCTACCAACGCAGCATTGCTTATATCGCCCGCATTAATAACCCGGGCTATATCTCCACCAATCGATCCACAACCGATAATCCCGATTCCTATTTTTTTTAGTTCATTTTTCATAGCGGCATCCTGACGGTATTAGTGGTTTGGTATCGCTATCCAGCATTCGGCTATTCCAGACTTGAGAAATAATGGGGTTGATAAACGAGAAATCGGATTTACGCGTCTGGAGGTCTTTTCTTGTGCCATTCCGTAGATTGTTCGTATGAATAGCCCAATCGGAGCACTGTCGCTTCATCAAAAGGTTTTCCGCCAATTTGAAGACCTATAGGCAATCCAGCGTTGTCAAACCCACATCGTACTGACAAAGCAGGGGCACCTGTTAGGTTCCATATTCGTCTTAGGAGATAATCTTCTTTCGTGGTATCGTTTTTGCTTCCGACAGGTTGATCATCTTTTATAAGCTGTGCTGTGGTTCCTGTGGTTGGCATCAGCAGAATAGAATATTTTTTAAGGGTTTCTAAGGTTTTATCTCTTATTAGAGCCCGGAGTTGTTGGGCTTTATAGTACGCTTGTGCGGGCATTATGCTCCCTGTTTGTAGGGCTATTCGGTTATCGTGTCCGTAATCTATGGTTCGAGTTTTTATCCAATCCCTGTGATTCGCCGCTGTCTCTGTGGCCATTAATACAGCGGATATTGTTCCTGCATGATCTGCTAACGGGATCGATACTTCTTCTACATTGGCACCTAAACCTTTGATCACATCACACGCTTGATACACGGCAGTACGCACTTCTGGGTCAACCCCTTCTCTATCTATTCCGTCTGTTACCAAGGCTACTCGCATGTTTTTGATGCTATCCCGGATCGTGGACTGGTAATCTGGTACGGGGTGCTTCCAGCTATAAGGATCGTTGGGGTCATGTCCTGCAATGGCCCCAAGTGTTATTGCTGCGTCTTCTACGCATCGTGAAATAGGACCTACTGTGTCCATAGACCATAGTCCTTTTATCACTCCATAACGACTGACTCTGCCCCAACTAGGCCGAATGCCTGCTAATCCACACCAAGACGCTGGGAATCTGATGGAACCTCCTGTATCTTCTCCCAAAGACGTAGCGCACAAGTAACCCGCGGTTGCAGCTGCCGACCCGCCGCTAGATCCGCCGGTGTACATATCTATGTTCCAGGGGTTACGAGGTGTACTAAACCGATGAGAAAATCCGGTTATGGCGAATTCAGTTAGGTTGGTTTTCCCTAAGATTATGGCGCCGGCCTGTTTCAATCTGTTGATTATAGTAGCATCCTCATTTGGAATAAATTCTTGTTGTATGCGAGAACCCGCAGTAGTCCTTATCCCCTTTGTCCAAAATTGATCTTTCACAGCGACAGGTATCCCGTGGAGTGGTCCTAGATATCTGCCGTTCCTGATTTCCTCTTCTGCTATACGGGCGTCATTTAACGCTGTTGTCCGAAAAACCGTGATGAAAGAATTTAATTTGAAATCGAGTGCATTAATCCTCTCTATGTATGCTTTGGTAAGTTCGACAGGTGACACTTTCAGCTCTCTGATCAATCCGGCTAGTTCAGAAACTGACAGGAATACAAGTTCATTTGTTAACATACTAACAAGTCATTCCGTTGATAAATCGGTAACATTTGCAGCTATGAGATATCTACATGGATTTGGCATGTTTCATTAATACAGGAAATCAGCCTTTCAGCATAGTATAAGTATTATGGATCAGCCTTGGCGAATATACTTATCCACGCTTTTATCACCCACCAGCGCTAAGTAAATGTCTCCGTTAGAGTCCACCCATAGGCCGTGGGCTGACCGCGAGTCCCATCTGGTGATAACTACGCCTGAGCTATTCAAAACACTGATACGTGGATTGGATCCATTTATCGCCAATTCACTGACGTAAAATATACCTTTACCATCAATCGAAATGTCGGTCGGCCGATGTATATCAGTCCACATACAAAGGTAATTCCCATCTTCATCGAAGACCTGTATTCTGCTGTTCTCTCTGTCGCACACGTAAATTTTGCTGGCGTTATCGACAAGGAGGCTATGTGGGAGGTGGAAGTGGCCCGGTTCGATTTTGCCAGGCTGGCCCCAAGAACTTATCAGTTGGCCTTCTTGTGAAAACCTGTGGACCCTGGCATTCCGATAACCATCTGAAACATACAAATCACCTGAAGGAGATGGGACCATTTCTGTTGGGAAGTTGAATGGTCCTGCGGCGCGGGGAACCAGATCCCCGGGCTTTTCGCATCCGGTATCGGAGTGTACCCCTCGCTGTCCCAAGACTAATAAAGGTTTGCCATCCAGAGTATATTTTAATGCCACGGAATCATCACGGTCGGTTAGATAGACGATATCATTACTTATATATATTCCGTGGGCTTCTGTTATGGCTTTGTCCCCCCAACTTCCCAGATATTCCCCTGTTTCATCTAAAACCAACACGGGAGGATTTGTGCGTTGGAATATGTAGACATGGTTTTGAGAATCGGTAGCAATCGCGCTTACAGCGCCGTATTTTATGCTGTTTGGCAAGTTCCCCCAATCTCGACTCAGTTTAAATATGTGGGCTCCAGTACCTACGGTTACCATATCATCACTTCTCCTGAGCTTTTTTGAAGAAATATTGCTCAGATAATGATTTTAGGGATGAATTTCCGCTATGTAAAATCGAGGCTTCAGAGCTTTTTCAACTAACGGGAGAAGGTGTCCTTGACATCCCGTGGTGCTAGGGAAATAATTCGCCGTGCTGCGCCAATTAAAGAACATAACTAAAAGGTATGTGGAGATGCCATCTTATAAAATGATCTCATCCGACTCCCATGTCGTAGAGCCGCCGGATCTTTGGACGAGTCGTGTTGACCCGAACATTCTCGAACGCGCACCATGTGTAGTACATGATGATGACGCCGATTATTGGTATGTCGATGGGATCAAATCCATGTCGTTTCATGCAGGGTCCCAAGCTGGGGATCGTTTTGACGATCCACAAGCTCTCAAACTCACTGATCGTTGGGAGAATGTACGTCCAGGTGGTTATATTCCTGACGAGTTCATTAAAGATAGCGAGATTGATGGCGTTGAGGCTTCGATACTATATCCATCCGAAGGATTGGTCTTGTTCGATATCCCGGATGGACGTCTACTAGATGTTTTGTTTTCTATTTATAATGATTGGTCGTCCGAGTTTTGTTCAGCATATCCTTCACATCTCAAGGGAATTGCTATGATCAATCTGGACGATGTCAAAGTAGGCGTCGAAGAACTCCGTAGGGCTAACCAAATGGGAATGGTTGGGGCAATGATTTCGGTATTCCCTGATCGATCCAAGGGGTATGAAAATCCAATTTATGATCCGTTTTGGGCAGCTGCGCAGGATCTCGATATGCCTTTAAGTCTTCATGTAGCTACAAACAGGGCAATTCCAGACGCTCCTTTTGGGTTTCTGGACCAAAGTCCTGCAGAGTTTGCATGTCTGGACTACTATGTCAGGGTTTCGCTTGGGAACATGGTCTTCGGTGGTGTTTTTGAGCGGTTTCCAGGCCTAAAGGTTTTGAGCGTCGAACATGAACTGGCATGGGCTCCATGTTTTATAGAGAGAATGGACCTTGTATATAGCCAGCGCCCGCGTGGCCAACAGCTGCCGCGATTTAAAAATGATATGATGCCCAGTGATTTTTTTCGCCGAAACATTTTCCTTAGCTTTCAAGAAGATATGTTCGGGATGATGTTTCGAGATGTGATAGGAATCGACAACCTCATGTGGGGTTCGGACTACCCGCATCCTGAATCTACGTTTCCGAAGTCTCAGCAGATTGTTGACGCCGTTTTTGAGGGTGTTCCCGATGACCAGCGCCGGAAAATCCTTCGTGATAATGCTGCCCGCATCTATCATATATAGGGCAACACGCAGGTGATCAGTGGAAATTAAGGTCAAATTGTGGCTCAGAACCTAACGGAACATGATCGGTCTCTGAACCACTTATCTATTTGTCGGCAGTAGGTGTGGCTTTACGCCGATTTGTGATCTTCGGCATAATTTCATGGCCAAACCAATCCATTTGGTATTTCCATTCTTTAAACGGGGTTCCTACGGTTGCGTGCCCCATCATAACTTGGTCTAATCCGGGGAATTTATGTTCTAGTTCTAAAAGCTTTTCCATGACTAGGTCTGGTGGTCCGCAGATCCATGAGCCTTCTCTGATATTGTCTTCAACGGTTGGGAGGCCAGCGAAACCAGCCTTCTTGGGATCACCTAGCGCTACTTTCTGCTCATCTGACAAGCCCCTGACAAATCCGAAGGGACCAAACATCTTCTGGTGTTCTTCAAGGTATTTCTTCGCTTCCTTGATTGCCTGGGCTTCTGTATCCGCAAGGTGGACTGATATCCCTATACATAAATTTCCGCCGAGTTCTGTTTCTGTGCCGTGCCTCGCTAAAGTGTCTTGCCAAGTTTTCACGACTTCCATGGCCGCCCCTCCTGAAGCCGCACCCCCGCCGATAACACCGTGGATCTGGTGCTTCGCCATAAAATCGAGTGCTCTTTGGCTTCCGCTAACGATTGGCTGCCAACACTCTACCGGTAGATTCAACGGTCTCGGGACTAACGAAATTTCCTCTAATAGATACCCTCGATAAGGGACCGCAGGCGGTATATCGTAGTGTTTGCCATGATGGGAAAAAGACTCTTGGTTGAATGCTTTGAACATAATCTCGACCTGCTCTTCAAATAATTCGCGGTTCGCATCCTGATCCAACACTGGAGCCCCAAAACTCTCAACTTCTCTTGAGTGATATCCCCTTCCGAGTCCAAAGATTACCCGGCCTCCGGTCAGGATATCTGCGGTGGCGTAGTCTTCTGCTAGCCTAAGAGGATGCCACATCGGTCCAACGTTAAATCCACAACCGAACTTGATGTTCTTAGTGTAATGGGCGAGATCTACGCTTAACTGTAATATATTAGGGATACACTCGTATCCCTCGGACTGAAAATGATGTTCTGCCATCCATAAGCAATGGAATCCTAAGTTGTCCAACAATTGAGACATTTCTCGAGCTTTATAGAGGGCGGTAACTAGATATTCATTTGAATACCGCCGTTCGTTTACGGGGGTTCCTTCAAAACCAAGGTCTTCCATATCTACAGACCCTGCATAAAGGCTGCTGAATTTAGTGATCATGGTGTCACTCCTGCTAGTAACTCAATAAAGCCATTCTAGGGTTGCCTGTCGAGAGTGGTCAACCCAGGATGGAGGTGCCTTCTGTGAAGAAAACGTTGTAAAGCGATGATGCTCCAAATTCCTTCAATAGAGGCAATCGGCCAAACCCCTTCTAGTCCACTGTACACTGCAGTAGCTGCGGATCCTATCGCAAAGGTCAATATGAACCATGCAGATAAGTGTTCGAATCTATATGAGATCAACATGATGGCCACTGCGATTGATCCAAATATGGTGATCAATTCTTGTTTCCTCCTTCTCCATCTGAAATGAAAACAATCATATTACCTTGGTGCAATAACCGGCACAGTTCAGATCCCGTGCGCATGTGTTTTTAACGACGTTTTATCTCAAATTTAGCGATTTTTGCTCCACCATGCAGTTGAACGTCCGGAAATTGCTACCTGTCAACAGGTGAATCATAATCATAAATGTATGTTAATCATCTAACTTTCGGAGGATGACATGGACTTGGGACTGAACGGTAAAATAGCGATGATAACTGGTGGAAGCAAGGGGTTAGGGAAACAGATAACTTATGCATTGGCCAAAGAAGGTTGTCATGTATCAATCTGCGCCCGTGGGAAACAACGACTTGATACCACGGAATCAGAATTAAAGACTCTCGGAGTTAAAGTCTTGACATCTGTTGCCGATGTTACAGTAGAGAGGGATGCCGAGTGTTTTTACAATCGGACGGTTTCAAAACTGGGAACACCTAACATCCTGATAAATAATGTTGGAGGGAGGAGGGGATCAACTAAAATAGAAGAGACCACGATGGAAACGTTCATGGATGGTCTTAACGTTAATCTCATAAGTGCTGTTAGGCTTATCAACCTCGTTTTGCCAGATATGCGAAAAAATCGTTGGGGGAGGATAATCAACATCGCGTCGGTTTATGGGCGAGAATATGGTGGTTCGTCCGATTATATGACGGGGAAAGCCGGACTAATCGCCTTCTCAAAGCACGTTGCTTTGCAACTTGTACCTGAAAATGTATTGGTCAACTGCATAGCTCCAGGATCAATAGATTTTGCTGGAAGCGTATGGGAGCGATTCCGGGAGAACAATACTGCTCAGGTGGTTAACGATTTCATTTCTCAGAACCTTCCATCAGGTAGATTTGGATGGCCTGAGCCGATTGGTAATACTGTCGCATTTTTAGCTTCGGATCGTGCAGATTTGATTAGTGGGGCATGTATTAATGTGGACGGGGGTCAGTCCAGATCCCTATTCTAGGACTTGACGTCAGGTCTGGGCTTTATATTAACAACGACGTTATAGATAGATAGGCACTATTCAAGATGAAAGTCGACATAAATTTGCAGCGATTGGTTACACGCCATAAGGAGAACTTTTAAGGATCTAGTGCGTATTTTCTCCTGTGAGATCTGATATTTTCGGCAAGACCTGTTCTGTTAGTAAACGCATGGACTTACGCCAGCCGCTTGGATCGTCAGAGTGATCAAGGACCATCATTAGAAGGACTCCAAATCCCCCGGCAACTTCATAGAGACGTCTGATCTTACGTGCCACCGTTTCTGGTGATCCTACTAACCATATGTTTTCCGCCATGTAATCTATAGTTACATCTTCTGTGGCCATGCTCTCGTCGTGTTTCATAGAAGCTGTGAACGGATATGAACCAAAGGCAAACAGTGGGTACAAATAATCTTCCCATGCTCTATAAAGCATCCCTTCTCGAGCTCCACGCATGGCTTCCTCATCGGTGTCCGCGATCCAGACATCTCGCACGATCCGCCACTCACTTCGTTCAGGTTTTTTTCTTCCACCTCGAGCTGCGCCTTCTAGTACTGCTTCCCAGTGACTTGCGAGGTAAGCAGGTCCTAGCCCTAGGCTCATGGGGATATACCCTTTTTCGCCCGCTAACTTTAGGGTTTCCGATCCGGGGCTAGCTGACGCGACCCCGATCGGCGGGTGAGGTTGTTGATACGGGGTTCTGAAATGTTTTAGAGATGCGAATTCCATCACTGCTGGGTCGGGGATTTTGACATTCCAATATTTTCCTTGATACTCAGAGAGTGGCTCACCTTTCCATGTATGAAGAATGATTTCAAGTGCTTCGCGAGTTCGGTCTCTATGTTCACCGGCGTTCATATCCACACCGAACATTTCATGATCCGTGGGTAGACCGCCTGCAGCTATCCCAAATTGAAATCGCCCCTGGGCTAAATGATCTAAGTAAGCGACTCTATGGGCCAGTTCAACTGGGTGATGGAAAGGCAGTAAGTGACCTCCGGTGCCCAATTTGATATTTTTTGTTCGAAGGAGCGCTTGTGCTATTAAAATGTCAGGTGCTGGAACCGGTTCCCATATTGCAGTGAAATGTTCTCCAATCCACGCTTCGATAAACCCTAGTTCATCAGCGAGGCTAAGAACATCTAGATCATATTGCTGTGCGTCATAAGGGTTACGTTCCGGTGGATGCGATGGCATCAAAAACATTCCCGCCTTCATCGCCTTTCACTCCTTTTAAGGTAACCAAAACCTCCGGGTGATTTTGTGCCGTGTAATTGTGTTTCGCGATTAACCTATCTCAATTGAACTTAGACCAACTTCGGCTTTTTGTTTCCACGAGATTTGGGCGTTAGAGTGATCGTTATGTGACCATATTGTTGCTTTTAATCCAGCATATATCCCGCTGCTTCCCAATGCGAGATCGACCTGGATCAATCATGACTATTTCGATTGACGTGATTGATCCAGGTAAGATGCCGAAAAACCGAGTTCTAACTGGCAGTTGCCACCATATCTGCGGCACGTGATTCTACTTTTTGTACCGTTTCAGATAGAACATCACGATCCAGTGAGCCAGCTATTGTTGGGTAACCTGCCCTTTCAATCATATTAGGCAGATTCCCAGATTTAAATTGATCGAGAGTCCATGCCAAAGGATCTGGAACTGTAGTAGTGTCCCAGTAGATCCTTTCATTTTCGTTTCGTGGTCCATAGTGATAATGTGGGAATCCTCTGAAGCAATCAAACGCCAACAATTCTATCTCCTGACCTGCAACATCCCCTAGCACATGTATGGCTAATCCCCCATCAAATCCCAAGTCCCGCATCTCAAGGCCAAATCGTATAGTGCCGGCCTCAAAAATATCTGTTCCACGATTATGGGTTACTGTATTGTGCTCATCAATGGCCATTTGACGGGCGGTCGAGTCAACCGTCTCCAGGGCATTAGATACAACGTCAGCGTCTAGTTTGCTAGCGATTTCTGCATAGTCAGCTTTTTCTAGCATTCTCGGTAATCTGGTTTTAAGTTGGTTTAATGTCCAGCCTATTGAGTTACCCGCGGTGGTGGGATCGAGATTAATGCGTATGTTCTCTTTTTCTGGGCCGTAGTGGTAATGTGGTGCTAGGTCGAAGCAGTCGAACCGTAACAGTTCCGATTCCTGGCCCATTATCTCGGCAACTACTTGAATACAGACTCCTTGATCAGCGTTGGTACCACCCGGGCTTCCCGCTCCTGTTGTGTGAGGTGCACCCCCATCCAATAACCTGTACGACAAGGCGAAGCTGATATTACCCGCTGGAATCCTTTTGTCACCTAGTTCCATTTCTTCCTCCTTGATTTGAGTGTTATGACAGTCGGTGGTGATTAATAGGTTTCAAATATTGTAGTGGGATTTATAAATAATCAGGTAGAAAGTCCTAGTGAACTTTTGCTAATTCCGTATCCCATGGTCCCGGGAACAATCCTTTTTTGATCCCATAACCTTCGAATACCTGGTCTTGTCTTGGCCATTGACTGCGGGGTAGTTCGTAGGTCACTTCTATTCCATGACCATCCGGATCTCTCAGATATATGCCCAGAGATATTCCGTGATCCACTATGCGCTCAATCGCTATGCCTCGGTTTTTAATTCTCAAGTAAAATTCGCTCAGGTCATCTAGACTCTCCATCATCCATGCCATGTGGTTAAGTCCGATTTGACCGGGTTCAAGATGTATTGAATCCTCATCGATTTGCATGAGGGCAATTTCGTGAGATAGATCACGATTTGCCGACATAAATGCTGCTCTTCCTGGTCGGTATTCATATGTGTATAGCCCAAGTACATCGGTGTACCATTTTTGTGATAATTCTACGTTGCGTACCCGTAAATTCACGTGGGCCAAGTAGCTTGGCTTGAAGCTCACGTCACACCTCCTGATGCTTATCCGAACTATGTTCTGAAAGTTATCATAGACGGCCCTGCGCGGCAACTTTCAGTGATGTTTATTACTAGCACTGGCATATGGCTCTATCGGCATGTTGACAAAGCATATTAACGCAATAGGATAAAACGGATATTGATATGGGTCCGACGAAGTCTGGTTGAAGTTGGACTCGGGTGCCGAGTTTGATATATCGTAAATGTTTTGGCAGTGGAAATGAGGGTATCCTGGCACTAGGCAAGCTGGGGAGCGCGAACAATGGCTTGGGGATTAACGTTATTTGATGACTTCATGCCCAGACGTTGAGCGTAATGTCTACCGTTGATAGAAAAACGCTTTCTTAAAATTCTTGTTATGTATGCTCTTGTTTTATAGATTCAGGAATTCCAAAGTTGATTTTCAGTAATTCGATGATCCAAATAGAGCCGGATACTGGTGTCTAATGTGATTCAACGGTTACGCCAAAGCCCTCGTTATAAATGGTGGGTTGGTCTGGCAATTTCTATTGGGATCTTGGTTGATGTGTCGCATTTTGGTGCTGTTACGGTGGTCCAACCTTTTATTGGAAATAACTTCGATGCCGGACTACCAGCGGTACAGTGGGTCATTGTTGGTTACATGCTCTCGGTCAGTGCACTTCTTCTTCCAATGGGACGGTTGTCTGACCAGGTCGGGAGAAAGAGGGTCTATATTGTTGGTCTAGTGATCTTTTCCGTAGGCTCTGTAATATCCGGATTCGCTGATACATTGGTCCTCCTGATCGTGTTCCGCATTATTCAAGGGATTGGTCCTGCAATGACTATTGGGAATCAAATGGCGATTTTGACTTCCGTGTTCCCCTTGAATGAACGTGGAAGAGCGGTAGGACTGCACATGACGATGGTAGGTATAGGGCTTGTGATCGGACCAACGTTGGGAGGGTTTTTGTCTGACATTTTTGGCTGGAGGGCGGTGTTCTTTATATATGGTCCCCTCGGATTGATTTCTCTGATCCCAGCAATTTGGATCTTACGTGACAACGAGGTTGAACGGGCAACAACTGGCAAAACAGGGTCCAGACTTGATCTGGTCGGCGCTGTGTTATCGGCTTTGGCCTTGGTGGCTTTCCTGTTGGCAATGACCAACGGCCCTAATTTTGGATGGTCCTCTCCGTTCATCATAGTTCTGTTGGTTGGATGGACAGTGATAGTTTGCGTGTTGTTGTTCTGGGAACTTCATATTCCTTCTCCAATGCTCGATCTTAAATTGTTTCGATCTCAATTATTTTCCATCGGTGTTATCACTAGGTCGTTAAACATGATCGCGTGGGTTACTCCTCTCTTCTTGATGCCTTTTTATCTTCAAGGAGTGGTAGGGTATTCAGCCAGAGATACGGGTTTAGTTATGACCGCCATGGTTGTTGCGACTGCAGCCCTAGCTCCAATTGTGGGTCGCCTATCCGATCGGTTCGGTACAAGACCTTTCACTTTATCAGGGTCGATATTAGCAACGATGGCACTTTTCCTGTTGGCTAACATATCAACTACAACTCCTATAATTTGGCTTGTTGCTTTCTTGGTTATGCATAGCTCTTCGTATACCCTTTTCAACGTTCCTAACAGCACTTCAATATTTAATGCAGTAGCGCTAAACGACCATGGAGTCATAGGTGCATTCCTTCAACTCCTGAGGAATGTTTTTGTGGTTACGGGGATAGCATTAGCAACCGTAATTGTTGCAAGTACCATGGATGCTCATGGTCTCCGTCCCAACTTGGAAATGGGTTCGAAAGCCGTAGCAAGTGCCGAGTCAATGGCATTTGTAGAAGGGATGCGTAATACGTTTTTAGTTATGGGGAGTCTTCAGGGTTTGGCGATTATCTTGCTGTTAATTAGGCCCGAGCCTAACAAATCTCGGCATGGCAAGATTTCTGATGCGTAGCGGGTGACCTGACTTGCCCTGGTTATAGGCACGGGCGACAGAAGGCCATTGATATGCGCATTAACCGTTTGTACGAGTTGTTGACTGTTGATAACAGGATCGATGGCTAAAGATCAAGCGCTTTTAATCCTGCCTTGGATATGTCTTCATCATCTTTCCCGGATGGCAGGCCTCCGACTCCAATGGCGCCAACTATGGCCCCGCCCTTAGGATTCGTGACTACTATGCCACCTTGTAGTGTGATCAACTTCGGATCGCCAAATTCCGACAAACTTCGGCCTGATGTTTCAAGTTGATTGGCGAAATCTATCGTGTCCATTCGTCGGATAGCTGATGTATAGGCTTTTCTTAGAGCAAACGTTGGTCTCAAACAGCGATCCATCCTGGCATATGCCAATAAATTGCCAGCGTCATCAACTATGGCCATGTCTACTGGTTGCCGATTGGGGTTCTGGTTAAAGTTGGCCACCATAGCGTCAATTGCTATCCGACATTGGTCTAGACTCAACATGGGTTTGTTATACAAGTTGGTTTGTTCCTCTCGTTAATTCTACTTGTTCAGTCTGGCTGGGGTTTATTGAGAGTCGAAAACTTCTTTTGCAACCGTAACTGCATTTGCTGCCGTAGGCCAGCCGCCATAAAATGCTATATGCGTGATTATCTCTCCGATTTCGTCTTTTGTAACACCGTTATCTAGTGCTCGCTGAATGTGTGAACGAAGCTGATTCGTACGGTATAAGGCTGTCAGTGTAGCCACTGTGATGAGGCTGCGGTCTCTTTTAGACAATCCTGATCTTTCCCACACATCACCGAACAAAACATCAGAGCTGTACTTGGCCAACTGTGGTGCTACCTCTTCCATAGCGCTTCTAGATGTAGTCATGACTTCTCCTAATTCTCAAGATGGTATAAGTTAGTTATAGCTAATTCACGGTTAGATTCTATCATGTGTTCTCTTGGGTTAATTTGGCATCATAGTTCTTCTATTCGGTAACTCGTGGCACAGGTGTTTCTGTGATGTAACCCGCAAGCAATATATCTAGCTGGGCGATCAAAAGTTTATTCCACGCGATTGATGCTCGGGTGGCTATTCCAGGGTCCACGATCTCGTTCGCTAGAACGTTAGCAATCGCCGTCTGGACCAACGATACTGTTCCAATCATGAAGCGGCTTGGAATTGATCCAAGATTAGATCGATTAGTGGGTGGGTGGCTGTGTACTACGGCTATTGCTAATAAATACATAGGGAGGTCTCCTTCGGCTTTGATCGTGTTCTCAAGCCATCGGGCCAGGGAATGTTTCCTGCGTTCAATTCTCTCCTCGTCGACATCTCCCGTTTGGGTCACGAAGTACCGCCGGGTTTCTGGAAATGATAGGAAATGATCGTAAACGGCAGCCGTCAATTCAGATGCTTTCGCGAGTAATACAGGACCTGTGTCAGTCACAAGAGCCAGTTCGTCTGTCCCGAATCCTACAAATTGCAACGTGCGACGCATCCGATCGCCCCAATCTAATGTTGTAATCGCGAACCTCCTCCGGGACCCCTGATTGAGGTCATAAAAAGTTAAGATAATTTGCGCAGGGAAGGTGACATTATGGAGAGGCAAACCAAGCAAAATACACCTATCCCACCAATGGTGAATATTGCTAACTTCACGTCTACTATTGTAGCCAAGTACCCTAGCAAGATTCCTGACGCAACAACATAGCCATTTACTGAGCTGTGTAAGCTAGTAATCCGACCTCTTAGATGATCCGGCGTAAGAAGTTGGATTAAAGCCCCGCTCACTGTCCTAAAGACTGTTTGGCTGAAAGAAAATACCCCGATGACGATGATTGCGACAACTAACCATTGAGAATAAGCAAATGCCATAACCAGGGCCGAAGCTGTTAATACCGAAAACAGACACAAAGGACCTTTTTTAAAACCAAATCCTAATGACGCGAGTACTAAAGCTCCGATCACTCCCCCTAATCCTGTAGCGGCAAGGAGATAACCTCCTACATCGGCTCCCATCCCTAATACTTCCGACGTAAAGACAGGCAATATAAATAAGACTGGGTGAATAATTACATTGGGAATAAGAGTTAGAAGAATCAATGTAAAGATCATCCTTTCATCTCGCCACATGTACTGAAAACCTTCGTATATATCTTGCCATGCAGATTTCAGCACAGATCCCTCGGTGTGCGGTGTTACGGTATTGCCAAAGTTTGTTTTCATAGGAATCATTGCCACTAAAGCTATTGCATAAAGGACAGTTTCAATAATGAAGTTGGATGTGAATCCAAAATGAGCTATCAGTAGACCACCGAAGAAGGGCATTACTAGGCGAGTGCCAGGTACTGTGATCACCACCGTCGCAAATGCATTAGGGATATATTCCGTTGTCACTGTGTTGGCGATGAGCGCCATTCGTATGTTAAATGATACCCAGGTCAATGAACCCTGATATAGTACATATATATAGGCATGCCACAAAACAGCTATATCCAAAAACACTAGCGCCGAGAACAATGCGGCGCCTATCCCCATTAACACATATGTGCCCATTACCAATTTGCGGCGATCCACACGATCTCCGAGGACGCCTCCCCATGGTCCAACTAGAAGAACAGGTAGCACACTAAGGCCGCCTACCGTCACGACGTGGAGAGAATTCGAACCAGAACCCCCGGTCATATCCTGGACCAGCCAACCTACGGTGAGCAACTGCAGCCACATGGCCCCATGAGCACAGAAATTGCTTGCCCAGAGTAGCCGATAATTTGGATATTGGTCCCAGGCGTCAGCAACTTGAAGACGTGGAAGCTTCCACCTCTTGATACGTCTTAAGCTTTTCATAGAGCTTCCATAAATACCATTAGCACGCGTCTTATAACGGGAGAAGGGTTGGCAGTTTTAGCAGGATCAAGACAGAGTCCATATAATGACGCATTGCGATGGGCTTGTTCCGTCCTATCACACAATACTAATATTAGGTAACATCAAAAGCTGTTATATCAGGAGGTGTCTTATGCGAATTCCAATCACGATGTGTCATGGTATACGCACTGTTACCAGTCCTACAATGCCTAACCCATTAACCGTTGGACATTTTGATGTTCTTATGAAGATTGCCTCAGAAATGGGGTTCCATTCAATTACTTATGACCAACTTGCCGATTGGAGAGATGGCAAAGTAGAGCTCCCGGATCGTCCCATTATGATAGATTTCGATCACCCTGTCGCTTCTATGCGAGGGCAGATATTCGATACGTTAGAGCGATATAGATTCAAAGGGAATTTGTTTATCTATACTTCTCCTTATGATCCGGAATACTCTCGACCGCTTGCGGTTTCTTTTTACGACCATATGTCTTGGGAAGAGATTCGAGAACTACGGGAATCTGGATGGCACATAGGAGCTCACACTGTTAGCCATCCAAATCTATCTGATTTGAGCGTTCGAGATCCTTCAGGGGAAATTTTGCGAGAGGAGCTAGATAGATCTAATTCTATGATAGAGGAGAATCTAGGATTTAGACCGGTTGACTTCGCTTTTACAGGGACCAGTTGGAGCAAGATGGCCGAAGAGGAAGTAAAAAACCGTTATAGATTTGGTCGACTCTGGTTTGTAGGGTCAGAATACCAAGTAGATGGACATCCCCTGCGTGTAGCGGATCTTATGGGGAGTGTTGAAGAAGACGATGAAGATGGAGGTCCGCCTGTTGGTGTGCGATATATCACTGAAGATAGCGATCCATATAGGCTTCCGTCTATGGAATTACAAGCCCTTATTTATCACCCCGATGCCTTCCGCAGGTATCTTGAAGGGGCACTGATTTAGTAATCAGACATAATCCACCGCAACTAGCGATGGGGTTCGTTTACTGGCTGGGTCTTTAGGTGACTGAGTTAGTGTGCGATGCGCAGTATGCTATACATGTGCTTGAAAAGCTTGTAGCCTTCAAAACCTAGCTCTTTTATTCCAGCGCCAGTAGTTGGCCTGACATGATCAAAAGTCATGAGTTCGGTATACCGTACTTCTTTACCGGATTCGCTTAGATTATCGAATAATCTCCGGGATTCTGCTGATGGGACAAGTTTGTCATCGCGATCGTGTAGGATCAGAACCGTAGATGATAAGTTAGCTATATGTGATTTCGGAGAAACTGTCGCTAGTTCATCGTGAAATTGCTTTGGCAATTCGAGAAACAGTTCTCTAGCTTCATCACGAGAACTTACCCCGCGTAAAAGGTTGTATGCGATGAGGCCTTGTTTGGACAAACCAGATATGTCTTGTTCAGATGGTTGTTCACCTTGTACAAAAACGCTATTCAACAATCTTCTATCGTCGGATTCTGCTATCACTTTTGTAATTTCGTTTGCTAAGACTGCCAACGTTAGACGGTCAGGGTTCCAAGGTTCCACGCTGTTTTGATAATATCGTGTTCTTGAAGCTGCTTGAATCAAGAGATCCTCGGCATTGTAATAGGGGCCAAAAGCGTTGACGAACGACACTCCACTCGCGATCCTGGTATCAGACGCAGCTATGAGGGCAAATGAGGCCCCCACACAGAATCCGCCTAGTCCGACACGCTCAGGATCGACGTAAGGTTGTAACTGGAGATGCTTAAACGCCCAGACCAAGTTTTCGATCTCTTGTGGATCAATATTATTTTCAAGCGCCATTGTATCCGACCAATGGAACATGGTCACCATCCCGGCTCGGGACAGAGCGTTTCCTAACGAAACTACGCTTCGATCATCACGGCCGGCAGCATTTGCCCCTAGGAAAAGAAGGACTGCTGCTCTCGGTTTTGAGTCTGGGAGGCGATATACATCAGCTAAGCCCTTACCATTAGGTATTGGATAACTAATTTCTCTGCGTATCGGTTGATCTGTAAACCACGATTGTGCTTTGACAGGCAACTCTAAGACCTCAGCCACGAATAAAATGGTGTGAAACGTAGTTTTCCCTTGTGGGGTAACTACCATGAAGACTAGAAGGCTAATAGCTAGGATTATCAAGAAAAACGCCAATCTCTTGAACCAACGTTTTAGAAAAGCCTTCAATTGTTTCCCTGTGATGAACAAAACATATAGATAGACCTATGCGTTAACAGAATGGCACATAATCTATCTGAGTTGATAGTGTTTTTTCTTACCTCTTGACATCATATGCTCTGTGTTTAATCTTCAATTGGCTACATTCATGCGAGGGGTTCCGAATCATGACTAATTCAAATGCAGTGCCATGTGGTATAGCCCTCCCCCAGATCTTCGTTAATGAACCTGTAGATATGGGGTTGGTCGAAACATTTGCCGTAAGGGCTGAAGCTCTTGGATACGATAGCCTTTGGGTACAGGAGAGATTGATTGGGGGAACAAACGCACTGGAACCTCTCACTCTATTGAGCTATGTTGCAGCTCTCACCAATACTATCAGAATTGGCACTTCTGTTTTGATTGCCACGACTCGCAACCCTGTTCATTTAGCTAAGCAGGTGGGTACTCTGGATCATATCAGTCGTGGTAGGCTCACGTTAGGCCTAGCGCTCGGCGGACGACCATACCAATATCACCTCCTTGATGGACCGACCCATCATAGAATCGGGCATTTCATTGAAAGTCTAGAGGTGATGAAAGCTCTTTGGATCCAACCTCACGTAGAATACAATGGCCGTTTCTGGAATCTACAAGGCGAGCAGATGATGCCGCATCCGATTCAAAAACCCCATCCTCCTATCTGGTTCGGAGGACGTCACCCTGATGCTCTTAAGCGAGCCGCTCAATATGGCGATGGTTGGATGGGTGCAGGTTCCACTACCACGGCACAGTTCAGAGAACATGTACCCATCATAAAACAAGCGTTAGAAGCTAATGGTAAGAATCCAGATTTATTCCCGATCTCTAAACGTGTATATGTTGCTCTTGATAACGATGAGGTTCGTGCCGAACGTCGTCTTCGTGAGTGGTTTGAAAGACATTACGGAAGTGCGGATCTTGGTTCTAGCGTTTCGGTCTGGGGGAGTGAAGCCCGTGTTGCCGAAGGATTGGCAGAGGTAGTTGATGCCGGAGCCCGGATGTTGATGATCAACTCTGTATTCGATCATATGTTTCATCTGGAGACCCTAAGGAGTAGTGTATTGCCTAAGATCCATCTCCCATCACAACGCTAATTTTAGGTTAGATTCAATAAGAATCAGAGTTGATTGATCTGGAACAAATCACGCCAATTCTGGGTTAGATAACCTAGATCCGACCAGAGCCAAAGGACACAATGGTTCCCTAACTCTCAGATACTGTTCTCCCAAGGAGGTCTAGGACTGCTTGAGCCGCTTGCCTTTTATTACCGTCTCTTTCACCACTGTCCGTATGAATTAGTTTCGATATTTCCAATCCATCTGGTCCTACTAATCCTATATAGAATGTGCCTATAGGCAAAGTTGATTTTCCCTGAGTTGGACCGGTTACCCCAGTTGTAGAAATCCCATAATCGGTTCCAGTTAAGTGTTTAACTCCTTTGGCCATTGCGACGGCCATCTCTGCGCTAACACTGCCACTTGTTTCGTAGAGTTCGTCTGGTACTCCTAACAGGCTTTGTTTTAGCCCACCAGTGTATGCGATCACTCCACCAGGAAAGAAGATGCTGCTTCCAGGGACAGTGCTCATCATATACCCGACAAGGCCGCATGTGCATGCCTCTGCAACCGATACCGTCTTGCGGTTGGAGGTCAAAAGAGTCGCGAGTTCTGTTACTTCCATTTCCTTCTCCTTAACCTGAGTATTGAAGATTTTACACTACATGCTCCGCTCCCGTTGTTGTGGCATCTCTGTAGTGTGGAATATTTATCATGTTAGCATCACGAGTATAATTAGATTAATTGTATTCCAACCGAGGAGTCCGCGCATGTCGATCATGGTTACGGGTGGGTCAGGATTCATTGGACCCCGGATAATTAGCAAACTTGTAGCTCTTGGCGAGAAAGTACTATGCTTCGACATCAATAAACCATCTTATAACTCTCAACTAGGCCAAGGGTCTCCGGCTTTTTACAGAGGTGATATCACACGGTTGTCGGACCTTCTTGAAGCTGTACAAATGCATGAAGTGAGCAGAATAGTTCATCTGGCAGCTTTGCTTCCGCCAACTTCGGAGGATCGGCCGCATCTGGGGATGACTGTTAATATTCAGGGCACTAATAATGTGTTTGAAACTGCTAGGTTAGCAGGCGTAAAAAGGGTAGTTTACGCAAGCTCTATCGCAGCTTATGGTGATCAAATTTCTGGACATTTCTTCTCCGAAGATGACCCTGTAAAACCAATTAATAACTATGGCATGACCAAAGCATCTAATGATTTCGCGGCTTCAATTTATGCCCGTAGGTATCATCTGGATCTACGCGGAATCCGGATCAGCACCGTGTTCGGGCATGGGCGTACTACTGGTATGACAGGAATGATCGGTGGGCTCCTGGTATCTCTCCCAGCAATCGGAGAACCTGTAATCCTTCCATTCAATCCTAATGAATCTTCTTCTATGATTCACGCAGAAGATGCCGCGGAAATCTTTGTCAAAGCTGTTCTCTCCAATGACTTAAAGAATCCGATTTACAATACCGGTGGAGTTTTAGCCAGTATCTCCGAGATTTCCCAGATTGTTCGAGAATTCCTGCCAGACTCCCAAATTAAGACTGGCGACAGCTCGGTCCCACATGTCTATTGCGTAGACAATACTAGGATGCTTAGAGATATTGGATATGAATTGCCTCCTTTGCGTTTACGGATTCTAGATCATATAAACGATGCTAGGCATCAAGCCGGACTAGCAACCATTGCCTCTCCGTGATAAACCGCTAAGATCCTCGATTTTTAGCAGAGGGATTGATGTCGTTTTGCACATGTCCAGGGAGAGCGAGTTCAAGCAAATTGACCATTCGGCATGTAGTGAATGTTTAATTTGGAAGTGCGAATTGTGCACGGATCATCCTAATATTGATGGGATAACGTCTTCTTTGAACCTACCTATAGCGTCTTCTAACGCGTTGACGGTTTCTGCTTCGAATCCTACAACGAAATTCTCTACTCCTAAATCTTTATAAGGTCGCAGATCCGATGCAATCTCACCTGGAGTTCCCTGCATCTTTTGCCGGGACGAACCGCCAGCAGTGAACCGTACGGTAGTGCTGAAACACAGCGCAACTTGTTTTTCTTCTCTACCTGCTTGAAGGGTTAGTTTTCTTAATTGGTCAATCTTCACGGAAAACTCTGCGGGTTCTAAGATTGCCGGGGGTTTTTGTCCTATAGGCAGCCAACCATCTCCGAACTTGGCCGCCCTGCGTATTGCTGGTGCAGTGTGACCTCCAATCCAAATAGGAGGATGTGGTTTTTGGACGGGCTTCGGCGCGAAACCAACGTCAGAAATCTTATAGTGATTGCCTTGGAACTCTGGGTTGCTTTGTGTCCATAATTCCTTGAATAGTTGGATGTATTCGTCCGTGACTTTACCGCGTTGGGCGTAAGTATCTAAGCCCAGTGCATCGAATTCTTCTTCCATCCAACCAACGCCAGCTCCCAAGATTACCCTGCCTTTGGACAGGACATCCAGCGTAGAAAGTAATTTAGCTGTTAGGACCGGATGCCTATATGGCAGGATTAAAACGTGAGTGCCGAGTTTTATTTTACTAGTGCAGCCTGCAAGGTACGTTAGGGCAGCTAAAGGCTCGAAATAGTCTTCATCAGGCAGAAATGTTGCTATACCGTCTTTTCCGTATGGGTAGAATGAGCCCACTGATCGCGGAAGGATCAGGTGATCACTTACCCAGACTGACTCGTATCCTGCTGCTTCCGCTGTTAGGGTCAACTTCTTCAACGTGTCCGGGCTGGCCAAAGGCCCACGAGTTGGTACAGAGCAACCAAATGTGATTGGCATGGTGAGTTCCTTTACTGGTTAAAGTTCAATATTTCTAGTGGTCTGAAGAAAATACTATCATACCTTGGGGCCACAGAATGTCTTACAGAGATATAGCATGCAGGGCTATCTGCATATTGCTATCAGTTCTTGCACAGTTTTTGACTCGACAGTCAAACTAAAGACAGGGTACAGCATTCGTTGTGTTGTAACGAATTACTTGAGTGCCAAGATCATCGACCTACAGATTAGGTGGAGAATAGCTAAGATTTTCTAATTCTTTTCAGGGGTTAACAGTACTTTTCCGATTGTCTCTCGTCCCTGCAGTTGTTGATGTGCAGTTGAGGACTCTTTTAATGGCCATTTGCCGTACAAATTTACCTTTAATGCTCCTGACTGGACTCTCTGGAAAACGTCGTTTGCCCTCAGTAATAACTCTTCCCGGGTTGCCGTATAGTCCAATAGATTTGTCCTGGAAAGCGTTAGGGATTTGTTATAGAGAGTGCTAAGTGTAACTGGAGGAACAGGGCCACTGGCCTGACCATAAATCACCATATGTCCTTTGCGGGCCAAACTTTCAATGCTACCTCCAAATGTCGAAATGCCTACCGAGTCGTACACTACATTCACTCCGGCGCCTTTTGTGTACTGTTTTATTTCAGTCACAAAATCCTTTTCTGTATAAATTATTACTTTATCAGCACCAGCGTTTTTTGACGCTTTCGCTTTCTCTTCCGTGGAGACAGTCCCAATGACAGTAGCACCCAATTCTTTGATCATCTGCGTCAAGAGTAATCCAACTCCACCCGCCGCGGCATGGATGAGGACACTTTCGCTTTTTTGAATTCGATGAGTTGTATGGCATAAATGCTGTGCAGTCATACCCTGTAGGATCGTGGCTGCCGCATCGTCGAAACTAACTCCTGTGGGCAATCTGATGGCTCGCCAGGATGGTATAACTGCTAATTCAGCGTAAGATCTTGAATTGTTAGCATAGTAAGCGACCGATTCGCCAACTGATACCTCTGTGACCCCTTTCCCTGCGGCAACTACGATTCCAGATGCTTCTGCACCCAAAATCGAAGGAAGAGGTGGCATGTTGATAGAATGGTTCAGCCCAGCGCGCGTCATAACATCCGTGTAGTTAACGCCTATAGACCTTACTTTAACCAACACCTCGTTAGGCCCAGGGATTGGATCGGGTACGTCAACATATTGGAGAACCTCTGGTCCTCCGGTTTCTGAGAATTGAACGGCTTTCATGTCTAAAGTCCTGTCAAGGATATTTTTGTTAAAACTGATGTATTAGTTAGTTCCAGTGTTGCCTTTGACTTTTCCTCGAGCATGACAGAATTTTACCTGAAATTACTGGTTTATGGTGGGATGAGAATTTCCGACTGATTTTTCGTTCATAAGATCCTACATAAACAATGAAACTAATTCTTGTCAGGCCAAGATACGGGGAGCCAAGCCATCTCCTTCGTGATAACCTAATCAGCTATATTCTGTTTTAGGTGACGTACAATGTGCGGAAGATATGCTCTTCACTCGGAGATTAATGTCTTACAACAAAGATTTAATTTCGATGCCGCAGGATTAAATCATTCCCCGCATTACAATATCGCACCTTCACAACAAGTGCTTACCGTAACTAGTGATGGAAAGAGGCGGGCCCAGTCGATGCGATGGGGACTTATCCCGTTTTGGGCCAAGGAAGAAAAAAGCGGATATCGGATGATCAACGCTAGATCAGAGACTTTAGGACAGAGGCCTGCGTTTCGTTCGTCGATACGCAGCCAACGTTGTCTTATTTTGGCCGACGGTTTTTTTGAGTGGTCCAGGAAGGGGACCAAGCGAAATCCAATGTATATTTACATGCGGTCGAGTCAACCGTTCGCATTCGCTGGACTCTGGTCACCCTGGACGTCGCCAGAGGGGACAGTAATTGAGTCATGCACTATTATCACAACGGACGCAAATGAGGTTATTTCTCCAATCCACGATAGAATGCCGGTGATCTTATCGTCGGAGAGTGAGTCATTATGGATTGATCCTTATACGAATAATCTGTCTGAGTTATCTCATCTGCTCAAAGCAGCACCGACAGATTTAATGGAACTGTATCCTGTTTCAGAAATGGTGAATTCTCCCCGAAATGACACACCGGAGGTGCTCGCCAGGATAACACTGGCGTAGACGATGTGCCTATGCATCATGCATTTGCGATGGGCGGTAGATTATTCTCCCAATCAGGGGTTAGCTCTTTAGATGTTGTTGGTAATAGGGCCACGGATACTAGTCCTATAAGACTCAGGGCTATCGATAGCCAAACTGACGCGACGAAATCCCCAGTTAAATCCCAAAGAAATCCACCTGCTAGAGGCCCTAGAGCCATTCCGACGCCGTTACCTAGCATCTGCCAACCATATACTGCCCCGACTGGAGCGGTTCCGAAATATTGCCGATTTATTATTGGGAAAGCGGGTACTTCACCTCCAAGACCGATTCCGAAGACTATGGCAAACACGTAGAATGCCCAGGCATCTAGCGTAACCAGCAATAGGAGAGGAGGTAGAACCTGTAAGGAGAAGCAGACAAGCAGCACGATTTTCGTACCTGTCCTATCTGCTAAGATCGGAACTATGAATCTGGTGATCATGCTCACTACCATCAACAAGATATAAGCTCCGATTGCGGTCTCTCGTTGTAAACCACCATCCACCGCCATGGCGACTAGGAAAATTATGAATATGTTATGCCCCATGCACCCCCAGAAGTGGATTCCTATGAGATTCCAAAATGTGCCTTTGCGTTGAGCTTGCCTGAGGAAAGCACCGGCCTTAGCCTTGTAGACTGCGTCACGTTGGATTGGCTTGATTGGCTCGTTTTCTGGCGCCCCTACGGGCCTCAGCCCCATTTTCGCTGGATCATCACGAAAATACCAAAGTAGAATGAACAACAAGGTGCCGCCTATGATCCCTGGGACCCAGAACGTCCATCTCAATCCAAGGTTTGTAAACAAGATTGCCATCAAGGGTATTAACGCGGCAGTTCCCAGACCCTGGACAGCTTGCATGGTTCCCATTGCCAATCCTAAATGCCTGCGAAACCAAACGGTTACTCCTGATACCAGTGGGACCTGGAACACCGCCATCGCTCCTCCCAATAGCAGTCCGAAATATAGATAGAATTGCCATATTTGGTTCATTGTCCCGGTAAGTAACATGCCGGCAACAAATAACAAGGTCCCTAGGATCAATGTCAATCGGACTCCGTGTCGGTCACCTAACCAGCCCATCACGGGACCAGCTAAACCTGCTAACAACCACTGTAGGCTAAACGCAAAAGCTATAGCGCCATAACTCCATCCCAGACCATTTGGATCCTGCAAATGTGGTACTAGAACCGCTACCGCGAATCTCATAGAGGAACTTATAGTCCACATTACGGCTCCCACTGCCATCACTATCCAGCCGTAATGGAGTGAGTGCCCTAGTAGATTAAGCTCTTTCGGTCCTATTTTTGCCGAGAGTTTGTGTATCTTGTCCAACTTCTGCACGCTATATATTGCAATTTGATAACCTGAGATGGGTAATCAAAATCTGTTAACTATCATCCTACTACATACGTTCTTTCTCTGCTTCAGCTAGAGAGAATGGCAGTTAAATAGTGGGAATAATTGCCGGGTGAATTGATGAGATAGGAAGGTTATATATTTGGTGTTCTAGTCGAGGGTTAGAAAAGGCTGAGTGAAATTAACCTTCATCTGAAGAACGGCCTGGGTAAGCGCAGTGCTTTGCGAAAGTGCTCGGTGGGATAATCTTTTAGATCCAGAGTTCGAGGAAGCGATACGTTGTGCACTACTACATTCAAGGTGCCTTCTCTCCGAGAGATTGTTCCGCTGATCATAATGAAAGGCTCTCGAAGCTCTTGCTTGAATTTTTCATACACCTTTGGCCAGATTATCAGTGGTATCATTCCATGCTCATCTTCGAGAGTTATGAAATACGCTTTTGAAAGTGGATGTTGTAATGGCCTGGCGACCAGACCTGCTACTTTAACCCATGAATCTTCATGCATATGATGCAAAGCCACACTGCTTAGAACATCCGAAGGTAAGTGGTCTCTTAATTGTTCTAGCAAGTGACTTCCAGGATGCATGTTGAGCGTTCTATACTCTCCAGCCATCAGTTCCCATTTGCTCATATGTGGAAGGTGCGCCATGTCTTGTTCGACTGGCAAATCCATTGGAAGCTGTATGGATGGCGTTTGATATCGCAACCCTGTTTCCCATAACGCTGATCTCCTAGTATTCTCAAGTGAGTCGAATGCTCCTGACTCAATCAGCCGTTCTATTATCTCTCGCTTAATTCGAGTCCGGCCCATGAATTCTGACAGCGACTGATATAATCCAGCCACTCTCCGTTCCTCTGTTATCAATTGAGCGGTTGTATTGCCAATTCGCAACACGTTCAGCAGACCTAATCGGATAGCTCCATTCTCAATAACACATTTTGATTTGCTAAGGTTAATGTCTGGGTTAATAATGCGAACTCCGTGTCGTTTACAGTCCTCCTTTAGCGTTTCTAGACCCCAGAATCCCATTGGTTGTTGATTAAATAGAGCGGTCATGAATTCCAACGGATGGTATAGCTTCAGCCACGCTAGTTGATATGCGGTCACTCCGAATGCTACTGCATGCGCTTCCGGAAACATGTAATGTCCGTTGAATTTGCGAAAGATTTTCAATGATTCTTCTGCAGTTACTCCCCTGTCCATAGCTCCCTGGCGAAATCGACGCCAGTATTTGTTCAGTATTTGTGTATTGTCATATTTCTTCGTGAAAGCCCGGCGCATTTGGTCTGCTTCGTACGGACTGAATCCTCCTACGTCTATAGCTAGCTGATTCAGTTGGTCTTGAAACAGCACAATGCCTAACGTTCGTTCTAGTGCTCGTCGTTCTAATGGATGGTCAAATGCAACCGTCTCTTTTTTCGATCTCCGGAGTATGTATTTACGTATTCCGTCGTGTACGCCTACTCCGGGTCGTACGCATCCTACTTCGTGTGCCATGTCAATCAAGTTACGTGGTCGGATCCTAGATATAGTCTGCATTTGGGCCGCGCTCTCCACTTGAAACACTCCTATGGTGTCTCCGGCACATAGCATGTCGTACACAGCCTCGTCTTCGAAATTTATACGGGATATATCGATAACATCTCCGTCTGTTTCTTCTATCAATAGGAGTGCCTCCTGCAGTTGAGATAGTGTTCCTAGAGCAAGGAAGTCTATCTTTACGAAAGATGCGGCTTCAATGTCGTCTTTATCCCATTGGCATATGTATCGACCTTCTATAGCTCCGAGTTGTACAGGAACCATATTTGTTAATGGCTCAGAACTTATTATCATGCCGCCAGGGTGTTGCGCTATGTATCGCGGTATACCGTCTATTTGTGGCGCAAGTCTCACCAAATCTTTCCATCCAGGTTGTCCTATTTTGTCTTGAAACTCTGGTAAGCCCTGCATTTGGGAACTAAGCTCGGTGGCGTGTGTGTTGTCTACTCGTTTCGCTAGTTGATCGACTTGCTCTGCCTGTAATCCCAGTGTGCGTCCTAAGTCTCGTATAGCGCCCTTAATTCTATATCTACTGTGCATACCTGTAAGTGCTGCTCTGTCCCAGCCCCACTCTTGATGGATTGCTAGAATGAGGCGCTCTCTAATATCTCGAGGGAAGTCGAGATCTATGTCCAATGCTATAGGCATTAGGTCTTCTGGCAGAAATCGTTCCAGTGAAAGTTCGTATTTCAACGGGTCAATGTGAGAAAGCCCGATCAGATATCCTACCAACAGTGCTACTGATGATCCTCTAGCACGACCTGGAGGGCGTTCTTCCAATGGTATTTCTGGGTGAGAAAGCCCCATATCTATCATCACCTTTCGGGCCAGTTGCACAATGTCATAATAGTGCAGTAGGAATCCTGCCAATCCGTGTTTCTTGATCAACCGGAATTCTTCTTTTAGTCTTGTGTTCACTCGATTAGTTATAGACCCATATCGACGCCGTGCGGCTTCATAACACAACTTTTCTAGGTAGCTTTCTGGCGTGTATCCTTCTGGAGGTTCGTAATCTGGGAATTTATACTTTAGATCTTGAGTTAAATTAAAATTACATCGTTCCGCTATCTGTACTGTATTTTGGATTGCATCTGGCCATTCCTGAAATAAAGTGGACATCTCTAGTGGAGATTTCAAGAAGAATTCACTGTTTGCTCTGCGTTCACGGTGAGTCTCTTCTAAGGACTTGCGTTCCCGTATAGATATTAAGCAGTCGTGGAGTTGATGGGACTGCCTTACGTGATAGTGCACGTTGTTCGACGCCACAATTCCAAGTCCCAGATGTCTTGCGAGTGTTGCTAGTTTTATATTTCGGCGAATATCGCCATTTACCAGGTTATGTTGCATTTCTATGAAAAACCTATCTACTCCAAAATACTCTGCATACCGTCGCGCTGCGTGCTGTGCTTCGGTGTGTCTACCTTCAGTTAAAAGGCGTGGTATTTCTCCTCTACGGCAACCCGAAAGCATGATTATTCCATCTGAATGCTGTGGAAGTAGGTTGAGATCGAGTTCAGGTGTTTGTTGTGATCTTGAAAGAACGTGGCTGAGGGAAAGAAGCCTACAAAGGTTCGAGTAACCTTCAGATGATTCTGACAGTAGGGTTATGTGGTCTCCACCTGTTACTGTTACTTCTGCTCCTATGATTCCATGTACTTTTGCTGACTGGCATGCCTGTGCGAATTGCATTGCACCACTTAGATTGTCGTGATCCGTTAAGGCTAAACCGATGTATCCTAGCTCAGATGCCCTATTTGCTAGCGCTTCTACGGATGATGCACCTTCTTTAAACGAGAAATGGCTATGGCAATGTAACTCCGCATATTTAGTTTGTAATTCAGGCATATATTGTTCTCAGTAAAGTCAAACGTGGTTTTAGTCGTGTATACCCTTCACGGCATGAAAGGTGGAACTATTTTAATAGAGTACTCAGGTAAGCCAAGTTCTCTTAAAGTATTGCTATGGAGTGAACAGGTTTCACAAAATAGGCTTATGGGCCGAATGCATCGCTAGTCGGTTTTCTATCCGTGCTGACTGAACCATGCTCCAGTTACCAGATCGCGGACGATCGTTATCCTTTGTCCATTATCTATCTGGCAGTCGTAATACATCCGAGATACAGGTGTTTCTCTCCACCATTCATCATCAATTCTCCATATGTCTTTCACTGCCAGTACTTTCAATTGCGGATGATTTCCTATTCTTTGTGGCCTGCCATCTGTTCCTTCCACTACTCGGACTGGATTTAATGGGTTTAAGAAACGTATTGCACCAACGCGTGTCTTCGTTCGGGTATGCGTGACCACGGTTCTACCTCCTTTACATGGAATATTGGCGCTGGATTGCCCATAAGGGTATGCAGTTGCTTGATGGCTTCCTTGATTTGCTCTCGATCTTGAGCTTCAGAGAAGATGTTCTCTTGTCTCCCACGCTCTCCTGTGAATTCTGAAAGAGATAGACATAACTCTTCGACAGGCGCTGATACTTTAGTTCCTTCGATTGATGCATTAATTCTCGATATGATTTTCTGTTGATTAAAAGGTTCTTTGGATGAAAGTCTATGCCTCCATGGTGCACCTCGGGACGCATATCCTTCCAATATTGCAAGCCTAGCACGCCGACCTCGCAGATCGGAGTTAGAAAGTGCTCTTTCCACTAAGATTCTTACACCTAGCATTATTCGTTCTAGTGTCGCAGCCGGTTCAGGGAAAATGAGGCGTTCAGTTACCTCTTCTTTGGGATTGCGTGCTGTTACATTACGAACGTCTATACCTCTTGAAAGTTCCCATATCAGTTTCCCTTCCCATCCAAACTGAGCTTGTAATGATGTAACATCGAGCAATTCTGTATCTCCCAGCGTATGCAGTCCGAAGCAATGTAATTGCACACGAGTCTTGTATGACACTGGCAAATGATCAACAGAAAGTAGTTTAAGAAAGGAACTGTCTTCCGGTGCTTTGCATGGACGTCCCGGTTCGGCCAACAATGCTGACATGTGGGCAGTGAATTTACTGTTCCCGATCCCGACCTGTGCTTTCCATGTTTCTGGCGTAGCATGTTGTATTGCCTGCGCTATTCTTACATCGCTGCCGTACAGTCTTTCTAGTCCATGCAGGTCTATGTATGCGCACCCTAGATCTGGAGTTTCTACTACAGGACTGACTAGTTCCAGTGCACTAAGAATATCCTCGAATAATCTTTCTATGTAAGGTGTGTCTAACTCTAATAGCCGCACATCTTTGGCAAAGCTAACCGCTTCTTGTAGTCGCATCCCCGGACGTATTCCCGTCAGTGTAGGAGATGAATCACATACCGTACGCCGTGATCCATTAGATTGCATTACTATCAATCCCTGAGTTGAAGTCTCTGGGTTGCGCAGAGATTCTGCCGTTACTACGAAGTGAGGTATGAGAACGCATCCGACTAGCACTTGAGGCCTCTTTACGAACAAATAATCTAATATATAGAAAATAGAACATACGTACGTATATGTCAAGGGCAAACCAAAGAGCTTTATTGGTCCTAATAGACCTAAGAAGCTAGGGATTATGTGGACGGACGCTAGAAATCGACCTTAAGGCATTTTGTTAAGGTGAAGAATCTAATGGGAAGGCTTGATCTTGCCTTCAAAGGTTGCGTATGAAGATTAAAAAATGGCATGGAAAGGAGAAGCCCCATCACATGCCCGTAGTTCCAAGTATTACTCAGCTATGCTTATATACAGAAAAAGCCCGGGTGACAATATTGGATTCAAATAAGATCGGGTAAATCAAAGAGGATGGTTAGATCCTCTTTGCATATTTTTGCACTCCCAATTCCATCTGTGCCAAGTAGATATCTCCGTGTCTATCTACCCAAATACCGTGGCTTGCTGGAGTTTTCCATTGTGTTATGACCTGTCCGTTTTTATCCCGCACACTTACCCGACTTGTTCCAGCTGGGTTTTGTCCTACCTTGTCTAATTCTACAAAGACTTCGCTTACGAAGAATGTTCCCTCGTCATTTATAGCGAAGTCTATCGGTCGTCTAACGTTAGTCCACATATTCAGGAATCGGCCGTCTGAATTAAATACTTGTATCCTATGATTTTCGCGATCCGAGACGTATATTTGGCCATCATCTGTGACTAACAAACTATGTACTAACTGGAACTGGTACGGACCACCATTTCCAGGTTCTCCCCAGGACTGAACTAGATCTCCTTCTGGCGTAAATCTGTGTACTCGCGCATTGCGATATCCGTCTGAGACATAGAGATCGCCAGATGGGCCGGGCATCATCTTGCTTGGGAAATGAAATGGGCCGGCAGACCTTGGCACAACATCGTTCTCATCATCGAAGTCAGGCCCCACACCAGTGTCAGAATGGTTTCCGCGTTGCCCGATTATTTTTAAAGGCTTTCCTTCCAATGTAAACAAGAGAACTACTGAGTCATCCCGGTCTGTAACGTAAACTACGTCGTTTTCGATATATATACCGTGTGGTCCAGCAAATGTTCCTACTCCCCATCCATTTACATAATTTCCGAATCGATCGAAAATCAATACAGAGGGTTCTTTTTCTCTCTGAAATACGTATACCCTGTCTTTCGAATCTGTGGCGATCATGCTGGCCCATCCCATAGTCTGACCTTGCGGCAATTTGGCCCAGCCTTCTATAAGTTCATAGGTATATTTTCCTGTACCAACGGTTACCATTATTTAACCCCCTGAGTTATCACCAGTTGTTTGTCAAATACTACCCCCCTGCTGTTTTGATGTCACTGTAGATCATATGAGATTTTGTCTATAAGATTACCTGGCTTGGTGATCTTTGATTCCCAATATGAGTGTCACTGGGAATCGGCATATAATCTGCTTGCTTGGCTAGAAAGAAGGAGGTGTTCACAATGCGACTTCAAGGCAAAGTAGCATTGATTACAGGAGCTGCTAGGGGAATGGGTGCGATAGAAGCAGAGTTATTTGCCAGGGAGGGAGCGTGCGTGGTGATAGCCGATGTTCTTTGTGATCAAGGCCGGCGTACTGAATCCAAGGTACTTGAATCCGGTGGAACAGCTTTTTATTCGCAACTAGACGTAACTAACGAAAAGCAGTGGGTTAATGTTATCCAAGATACTGTTGAACGTTACAAAAGGTTGGATATCCTAGTCAATAACGCCGGTATCAGTGGGGATGCCGTGGATTTGGAACACATGGATACCGAATCCTGGGATCAGGTCATGGATGTGAATGCTAAAAGCGTATTTCTTGGAATGAAACACGCTATACCAATTATGCGACGTTCAGGTGGAGGGTCGATTATTAACATATCATCGATAGCTGGACTTATAGGAGCATGGCAGAGGAGCCCTGTTTATGGGGCATCTAAAGCTGCAGTAAGAATCCTTACAAAAAACGTCGCTCTATCGTATGCCAAAGAAGGGATTCGGGTTAACTCGATTCATCCGGGTCCTATATTGACTCCTATGACTAGAACACGTTTTACCGATCCTCAATATCAAGAGGAAGCCTTCAAAGAAATTCCATTGGGACGTCTGGGAGTTTCTGATGATGTTGCTTATGGTGCTCTTTACTTGGCATCAGATGAATCAAGCTATGTAACGGGCGCGGAACTAGTAATAGATGGTGGTATCACTGCCCAATAGATAATCTAGTATTTCCTCGCCGAGTAGACTTGTACTTACTCAAATTAAATCTTCGGAGGAATCGATGCGCCTGAATGGAAAAGTTGCCGTCATCTCAGGCGCTACCCGTGGTTTAGGGGAGGCGCAAGCCAGATTATTTGCCTCTGAAGGTTGCAAAGTCATAATCGGAGGACGATCCACACATGATGGAAACAGGGTTGAATCCGAAATAAGACTGTCTGGGGGCGAATGCATTTTCGTTCCATTGGAAGTTACCCGATCGTCGGATTGGCGCAACGTGATAGATAATGCTATTCGGCACTACGATAAACTGGATATTCTGGTTAACAACGCTGGTATGAGCGTTGGTAGTGTTGATTTAGAAAACATGAACACCGAACTCTGGGATCAGGTCATGGATGTGAATGCTAAAGGCATGTTTCTTGGAATGAAACACGCTATACCAATCATGCGGCGTTCAGGTGGAGGGTCGATTATTAACATATCATCGATAGCTGGACTTATAGGAGCATGGCAGAAGAGCCCTGTTTATGGGGCATCTAAGGCTGCAATAAGAATCCTTAGCAAGAATGTAGCCTTGGGCTATGCTAAAGAAGGCATTCGAGTTAATACAATCCTTCCGGGACCTATATTGTCTCGTATGACTGATCCGAAAGATCAGGAATCCGTCTTTAAAGAAATCCCATTGGGTCGTCTAGGAATTTCTGATGATGTTAGCTTTGGTGCTTTATACTTGGCATCAGATGAATCTAGCTATGTTACAGGAGCAGAACTAGTAATAGATGGCGGTATCACTGCCCAATAAACCATAAAGGTATCGGTAGTTGAAGACACAGTGATCATATCCGATGATTGTTGGCTTGTTGATACAACTATAGGTCATCCCGGAATCGCTACTGTAGCCTCTACTTCCACTTTCATGTCTGGATCCGCGAGCCCCAACACAAAAGCCAAAGTGCTGGCTGGAAGCTCGCCTGTGAGATATTGATTCCTGACGTCTCTGAAGCCTTCCAAGTCTGTTCTATCAGTCAAGTAGATCGTTGTTTTGGTTATGTCTCCGAAACCAGCGTGGACGGCAGCCAAGGCTAGTTTCAAATTCTCAAACACCTGTTGTGTTTGAGTGCGGATGTCCATGCCAGCTAGGGTGCCGTCAGGTTTTCTACCAACTTGGCCCGAGATATAGGCCGTATTTTTATCTCTTACGATGTGAACTATACCGGTAGGATCCGCCATACCTTTTGGGTTTATCCGCTCGACTGGCATGTTTTGCTCCCTCGTCTGTTTCTGTGGTGAATGTGAAAGACTTTGGTTATCGGGACTAATGGTTGAAGCGATAATACCATCTTACTACTTGATATTCTTCAGGACTCATTGACGGCCTCCTTTTGTCTATTTACACTCGGGGAATTCCTTTAGAAAGGGATTGTCGATGTCCGTTCGCAGTTTTTGGGCTTGGGGTTTCCAGCGCGATGAGCCCGTCTACGCTGATATGCGCCGTGAAGCCAAAGCAATCTCAAAGCGGTTTCATGCCGAGGTTGTTCCACGGGCGATTCCGACAACTTCAGATCTAGATCTCCCTCCGCCAAAGATCAGGCCACCGTCCACCTTGAGTGCTATTTGCTCAACAGATAATCATGATCGGGCCTTTCATTCATATGGGCGCAGTTATCCAGATCGCATAAAGGCTTTCAACATGATGTTCTCAAATCCGCCAGATGTCATCGCACGTCCCACCAGCGAAGATCATATTGAATCAATATTGGATTGGTGCTCGCAGTTTGGATATGCTGTGATCCCATTCGGTGGAGGTTCATCAGTAGTTGGTGGCGTTGAACCCCCAATCGACTATCCAGGCGTTGTGAGCATTGATCTTGAACATATGAATAGCCTCCTTACTGTAGATCTCAGTTCCCGTTCTGCATTGATCCAGGCAGGTGTGTTAGGGCCTGCGTTGGAAGGTCATCTGAAAGGCTATGGACTTACGCTAAGGCACTTTCCTCAGAGCTTCCAGTTTTCTACTTTGGGAGGATGGATAGCTACTCGATCCGGTGGACACTACGCCACTAATCACACTCATATAGACGATTTTGTGCAATCTATCAGGGCTTTAACTCCAACCGGGGTTTGGGAATCATCCCGTTTACCGAGTAGTGGTGCTGGTCCAAGTCCTGACAGGGTTCTTCTGGGAAGTGAAGGATCACTAGGCATTATCACCCAAGCATGGATGAGACTTAATAGACGGCCCAGATTTCGTGCCTCAGCAGGAGTGATTTTCCCTTCATTTATCTCCGGATCGCGAGCGGTTCAAAATATAGTGCAATATAGACTAGGACCCTCCAACTTGCGGCTATTGGATGCTGGGGAGGCGAGAAATGCGGCAGGGTTGGACGGGAAGCACGCACTTTTGATGCTAGGATTCGAATCCGCTGAGGTCCCGCAAAGGTTTAATATGGATCAAGCGATTGAAATTGCTCGGAACTACGGTGGGTTGATATCGGATGATGATATTTCGGTAACCGAAGGATCTGGTGGGAATCCAGGACGCCAAGGTCCTGTGGGTCGGTGGCGAGACTCGTTTATAGGTGCCCCATATCGAGACAACACGATGATTGCTTTGGGTCTATTGCGCGATACATTCGAGAGCGCCGTGACGTGGGATAATTGGCCGGCTTTCGATGCAAAGGTTCGTGACGCGGTTAATAGGACATTAAGACGGGTTTGTGGTGGAGGGGAAATTACGTGTAGGTTCTCGTATGTTTATCCGGATGGTCCTGCACCTTATTATACATTTACAGGTCTTGCTCGCCGAGGATCCGAGATTGAGATGTGGCGTGAAATTAAAATAGCAGCATCTGATGCAATAATAGAGTTTGGCGGAACCATAACTCATCACCATGCGGTTGGGCGTATGCATAAGCCATGGTATGAGAGACAACGACCTGATCCATTTTCACGTGTTCTCAGAGCAGCTAAGAGATCGCTGGATCCTAAATGGATCCTTAATCCTGGTGTATTGCTAGATCCTTAATCTGATTACTATTTACGAATGCCTATAAGATCTAAATCGTAAGCAAACGATCAAGTTGGAGACCGAAGAGCATTAAAACATTCATTAAGAGGCATTGATCTTGCCTGGAACATACTACCAAGAAATGGTAACTTCTATACATAAATAAAGGTGGAGGTCAGACATGGCTTCATCAGGGTCCAAACTTTCTCTCATTTGGCGGCTTCATAACATGACCTGCCTTGCATGGATTCTTAACATAGGACCGATAAAAAAAATCGAACCCGGGTGTCGAGCTGTAGCTAAGCTTATTGAAGAGAACAAGGACTGACCCAAAATCAGTCTAATTGCTGTCTCGGTGGAGGCGGCTTGAAATACCACCTCGGTTTAATATTTTTTAAATCTTCCGGCACTGACTTATTCATAGTCTAACTTCCGTTGGTTTTCTGCGGATGGTAATCTATCCATATGATTACATTGCGTAGGAGGCCCTCTGTGAACCAAATCACGAGCTTTCAAAGCGATGGTTTGAAGATTGCGTGTACAGTTTTCCAACCAAAACACGTCCCCACCGGCGGTTGTCCAGGTATAGTCATGTGTCAGGGTATGGCCGGCGTTAAAGAATATTTTCGATTTCCACAATTAGGTCGACGTTTGGCTCAGTTGGGGTACGTTGCTCTTATATGGGATTATAGGGGTGTGGGTGACAGTGAGGGAGAACTGGGTAGATTATTTCCGCACGAACATTCTGAAGATATTCGTAACGCACTAACTTTCATGCAGACTTTATCCTCGGTGGATCCTGATAGACTTGGCCTGATCGGCTGGAGTTTTGGAGCTGGAATGATCCCCTACGTTGCTGCCATAGATTCAAGAGTGAAATGTTCGGTAGCTATTGCAGGCTGGGCAGACGGATATCGATGGATGCGAAATATTCGTCGACAGTGGGAATGGATAGAACTGCTAGATCGTATTAACGAAGACCGACGGAACCGAGTAATCACTGGGAGATCCGAACTTTTACAAGCAGGCGAGATTTTAGTAGGGGACCCTGGGGCAAAACTAGCCGGAGAACGGATCTTATCTAAGATTCCACATATGTCCGACTACAGCGGCACTAGATGGTCCCTAGCCACAGCTGAAAAACTAATCGAATTTCACCCCATAGATTTCGTTCATTTGATCTCGCCTCGTCCAATTATGTATGTGGTGGCAGAAAAAGATGCCACGTGTCCTGCAGATCATGTTCTGGAAATGTATGAGCGGACGAAAGACCCAAAGAAAATCTGGGTGATACCTGATATACCCCACTACGCTGTGTATGATGAGCCTTTATCATCACAGATATTCGAGGCAACGGTACAATACCTCAACCTTCACCTTCGTCAGTCCTAATAATGGGTCAATGAGTGATATTTGCCCAGTAAATGATCGTAGGAGGTGTAGACCATGAAAGCAGTCCAAATTTCACGGTTTGGTGGGCCCGAACATTTTGAGTTCGTCGATGTTCCAGATCCCTCACCAGGTCCAGGTGAGGTTTTAGTAGATCTTCGTGCTATTGGTGTTAACTATCGCGATGTGACTTCCAGGTCAGGAGAGTTCCCTCCTGAATTAACGGGCAAACCTATGCCGCCTCTGCCATATATCACAGGATCTGAAGGGGCCGGGATCGTATCTGGTATCGGCGAAGGGGTTACCGAGGTGCAGCTCGGCGATAGAGTAGCTTTTCATGAAAATGACTCTCGCGCTTATGCGGAAAAAGCGGTTGTACGGGCATGGCGGTTGGTCACCTTACCAGATAATATATCTTTCGAAACTGGCGCAGCAATCATGCTTCAGGGGCTAACAGCCGAGTTTCTAGCCCATGATTGTGGGAATCTAGAGCCCGGCGATATAGCTTTAGTTCATTCTGCAGCAGGTGGTACTGGACTGCTTTTAACGCAGATGTTGAAGCGATCTGGGATCCGGGTGATCGGAACGGTGTCAACCGATAACAAAGCTGTTCTAGCTAAGGAATTCGGTGCGGATTACACTATAAATTACAGAGACAGTGATTTTAGTCAAGAGGTATTGAGATTAACTGAAGGAGTTGGGGTCCAGGCGGTATACGATGCTGTGGGAGTAGATACTTTCGACCAAGGAGTTGCATCCTTGGCTACCCGAGGGCACATGGTCATGTATGGCAATGCCAGTGGCCCTGTCGTGGATATTCCTGCTTCCGTGTTCCTATACAGGTCTTTGACCTTCGTTCGTGCTGCCGTTCCAGATTATACCGCTACTAGAGACGAGTTAATGTATCGGACAGAGAGGTTGTTTGAATGGTTGTCTTCGGGAGAATTGCGAGTACATATTCATGGTGCGTTTCCGTTGAAAGAGACATCTGAAGCCCATCGCCAACTAGAAGGACGACTGACATCTGGGAAAGTCCTTCTGATCCCGTGATGTGGGCATAATTTGATCCAGTCATTAGAACCCAAGTATAAGAAGCTATGTAAGGGTGGAACTAAACCGTTTTATGTGCGGTTGATCTGTAACCAGGCTGGTTTTGATTGATCAATCTTTATCTCATAGATGGAACCTATGAACTTTTTCGGGCATATTTCTCACAGCCGACGTACCTATCTCCCGACGGCCGTTCGGTTTCTGCGGTCCGAGGTATAGTTCAAAGCCTTCTGGCTCTTTTGAGGGATGATGATGTTACTCATATAGGGATTGCTTTTGATCATGTGATACCTTCGTTCCGGAATCAAATGTTAAACAGTTATAAAACAGGTTCTGATACGCCGGCAGATTTGTTATCGCAGTTCCCCATTGCTGAACAAGCCGCATCTGCTCTCGGCCTCGTGGTTTGGCCTATGGTAGAGTTCGAGGCAGATGATGCTATTGCCACAAGCGTGGCTCGTTTCAGGTTTGATCCTGTCATAAAACAGATAGTGATCTGCTCCCCAGATAAAGATTTTGCGCAGTTGGTTTCTAACGATAAAATTGTGTGCCTAGATCGTCGTCGTGGCATAGTAATCAATGAATCCCTGGTACATGAGAAATTCGGAGTTCAGCCGCAGTCCATCCCAGATTATTTGGCATTGGTAGGGGACCCGGCTGATGGTATACCTGGTATACCTCGATGGGGCGCAAAAGGTGCTTCTGCTTTGCTAGATGTTTACAAACACATTGAGAATATACCTCTTGATTCATCTCTCTGGATTGTTCAACCTCGCGGGGCAAACGCAATGTCGGTTAGTTTGAAACATGGATACCCTGATGCCCTTTTGTATCGATCCCTTACTACGCTGTCGACTGATGTTCCTATTATTGAAACTCTGGATGACCTGAAATGGGGTGGAGTTCCAAAGGATAAATTTCAGGCTTTTTGCGATGAAATGGGATTTGGCACAATCGCAAATTCTCCAAAATGGTGGAACTACAAATAGGCATCTATCGAATCTTTGTTCTCAGCTTGACACTAATTCTAGGCGCTAGCTATTATGGTGGGGACACTTGGCGACAAGCGTCTAAATAAACCTCATCTTAATAGACCTTGATTGGATAGCCACTTCTCAGGCCTAGGTGGATCATCGTTGGAATATGAACACAAATACTTAAGGAGAAACGCAAATGGCAGATAAAGATATTGCTCTAATGGCGCACCTAATGCGTCGTGCTGGATTCGGAGCTCCTAGAGAAGAACTTGAGTCGCGCGTGGCCAAAGGATACGAAGCCACGGTAGAAGAACTGGTTGACCCAGAGGCTAATAATATCCCTGCTATAGACGAAGCTGTAATGTTTCGACACCAGCCTGGATGGGAACGACCAGGGGGAGCGAACGTTAATTTAGGTCAAGCCAATTGGCTTTACCGCATGATTAATACACCAAGGCCACTTCAGGAGAAGATGACCCTCTTCTGGCATCACGTGTTCGCCACTGGCGCATCTAAGATCGACAACACAGACATAATGTTGATACAAATTGAAATGTTGAGGAAAAATGCGCTGGGTAACTACCGGGAACTTTTGCTAGAACTTGCCAGGAATCCAGCGATGATTTACTGGTTAGATAATAACGAAAATCATGCCGATGCCCCCAACGAAAATTGGGGTCGTGAGCTGTTAGAACTTTTCGCAATGGGCCAAGGTAACTATTCTGAAGATGATGTAAAAGTCGCTGCTCGCGCCTTCACTGGGTGGACGATCTCTCCTAAGTTGCCTAGAGCACCATACGGTCGTTTCCCGTGGAATTTTGAATACCGTTCAGAAGACCATGACGATAGCGAAAAAGTTTTTTTGGGCGAGCATGGCCGCTTTAACGGTGAGGATATCATTAACATCGCTATTAATAGGCCTGCTACTCCGAGATTCATAGCACGACATCTCTATAATTTCTTCGTTGCGGATGAAGTTCAAGTACCGAGCTGGCTCGACGTCGCTCCTCGGGACCCTGAAGCGATCCAGATCATTAGTGATGCTTTGGTCGATTCTAACTTCGACCTGAAGTCCACCATGAGGACCGTGTTTAATTCAGATTTCTTCAAGGATGAATCTGTATGGTATTCCAAGGTGAAAAGTCCGGCAGAGGTTGTTGCCGGAACTATGCGTTTGGTTAAATACCTCCAATCGCCAAGACCAGATATGGATCCCATCGTCCAAGAGGCCGGCTATCAAGGTCAGTCGATTCTAGATCCGCCCAGTGTCGAAGGCTGGCATACAGGGCAAGAGTGGATAGATACGGGCTCGCTCGTACGAAGAATAAACTTTGTAGCTGATTGGTTGAGCAACACTGAACTGCCTGGTATCCAGTCTATAGTCGATAGGCTTGGCTCCCAGCAGAAGTTGACCCCAGAAGAATTGGTAGATAGTTGTATAGACTTGGTGGGTCCCACCCATGTGGATGAGGCTACTAGACTAGAGCTTATTGCTCATACAGCTTCAGATGGCGACGCTGTACGTGGAACCACAGAGGACGAACGCGCCGCGTTCGCCCGTCGAGTTGGGGATGTCTTACAAATAATAGCCTCGACTAGGGAATATCAGTTTGGATAGGCCCATACGTTAAAAAGAGAGAAAACTCTAGCAAAATATTCTCTGGGGGTCGCGGTTGCTATTTAGGTAATGTAGTTATTGCCTCAACCAGAGATTAAAAGGAGACATAATGCAAACTGTTCACGTGCGTGGTCGTACCTACAACTACGCTTACACAATTGGGCGCCAAGGTGCAGGTGGTAACGGGTTTAGTTGGGTTCACGATATCACTCTGGATCACAATCAGAACCTATATGTGGTCTGTCGGGGTGACGAATTCCAGCCCGCCCAACGGATCACGGTATGTACCTTAGAAGAAGAATTCGTTCGGGAAATAGTTTATGGAGCTGGATACGATGATGGTCAGTTCCTATGGCCTACTTCTGTAGCTGTGGATAAAGCTGGAAACGTATACGTGTCGGACGAATGGCTTAATCGTATAACAGTTTTCGATAGCGATGGTAAATTCGTGTCGAAATGGGGAGAAGCTGGATCAGGAAAAGGGCAATTAGGGGGTCCGGCGGGTATAATTTTTGATAAAGATGAGAACCTCTACATTACGGAAAATCGTAACAATCGCGTACAGAAGTTCACTAAAGACGGTCAATTCCTATCTTCTTGGGGCTCAGAAGGATCCGAGTCTGGGCAATTCAATCAACCTTGGGGGATTACGATTGACGGGAATGGCGATGTATATGTAGCGGACTGGCACAATCACAGGGTCCAGAAGTTCTCACCAGATGGAGCCCATATGATGACCATTGGTACTCCGGGAGATGAACAAGGTCAACTTCGTTTCCCAGCGGACGTGGCGGTTGACAGAGATGGTGACATATACGTGACTAATTGGTGGTCTTCAACGGTAGAAGTCTTTGATAGCAGTGGAGATAACATTACTACTTTCATAGGTAATTCGGAAAACCTGTCCAAGTGGGCCCAGGAAAGCCTGGATGCGAACCCAGATATGGTTAAGGCTAGGCTGAGGGTGCCTTCACTAGAACCAGAATGGCGCTTCACGCGCCCGACCGGTATCGTTGTAGACAATCAGGGTCGAATTCTGGTTGGTGACGGCCAAAGGCACAGAGTTCAGATTTACCAGAAAGAAGCCGCCTGGGTTGAACCTCAATTCAACCTGTAGCCTCCGATTCTTAAGGTACACCATTAAGACGCCGGGTTATATCACCCGGCGTCTTGCTATTCAGGAAAATGCGATTTGTAATTACCATTGTCAAATTAGGGCAATGGATAATTACAGGCGATGGCATTCTCGGAGCTATGAGTTTAATCCGATGTGATGTTGGGCAGGTGGACTGTATGCTCTTCCGATGGTTCGTAAATTTGTTTTGTGGGGGTGGTTATGGCTGTTAGATCTGGTCGTCAATATCTTCAAGATCTGTCGTCTAAATCTAAGCAGGTCTATCTCAACGGTCAATGCGTCGAAGATGTAACTAAGCAATTGGGAATCGCTAATGGTGCAAAGGCCATTGCTTCATTGTATGACATGCAAATTGATCCAAATTTAATAGAGCAAATGACTTTTAAGTCGCCCACTACCGGAGATCAAGTGGGGTTATCGTTTATCCAACCAAAATCTGCATCTGATCTAACTCAGCGGAGATTTATGATGATGCAATGGGCTAGATTCAGTTTTGGGATGATGGGAAGGACCCCAGATTTCCTGAATGTTAGTGTGATGGCAATGGCAGCAGCCTCGGATTATTTTTCCGAAAACCGACCTGAGTTTGGTAACAACGTTCGTAATTATTTCGAGTTCGTTCGGGAGAAGGATCTTGTTCTCACCCATACATTGGTCAACCTTCAACGGAGTCGGGACCCGCAAGATAGACTTCTCCAAGACGGGGCTCAAGTAGCTTTAGCTGTGTCTGAAGAGAATAAAGACGGAATAGTTCTTAACGGATCCAGAATTTTGGCGACACTTGGTCCCATTTCAGATGAACTCATAGTTTATCCAGCGGGGACTCACCACTTGCCAACAGATAACCCAGAACGGTATGCATTCGCATTCGCGATACCAACCGATACATTAGGATTAAAATTTCTTTGTCGTGAAACTTTAGATTTAGGACGTACGAATTTTGACCACCCGTTTGCTTCGCGATTTGAAGAAATGGACGCAATTGTGTTTTTTGATAATGTGTTGGTTCCTTGGGATCGTGTATTTCTTCTTGGCGACATCGACCGATGTAACGAAATGTCGCGTCAAACCGGACAATATATACACTCCGGACACCAGGTGGTCACCCGGAATGTAGCTAAGTCAGAATTCGTGCTAGGTTTAGCGACATTGATGACAGATACACTCGGCAACAAAAACTTGCCTCACATTCAACTTATGTTAGCCGAGTTAACAGAGGATTTAGAGCTAATGAAAGCCTGTTTGCGATCCGCAGAAGCTGATGCTGGCTTGGATAAATGGGGGGTGATGTGTCCGGCTGAAATTCCTATCAGAGTGGCACGTAATTTATTCATGCGTTTGTACCCACGTATGATCGAGATATTACATATGTTGGGTTCAAGCAGTCTGATGGCTCTTCCTTCAGAAGCAGACTTGACCGGTCCTATATCTGAAGAGATCCGTTACTATTTATCCACTGATGTTGCCTCAGCAGATGAACGAGTCAAGTTGTTCCGCCTCGCTTGGGACACGGCATGTAGCGCATATGCTGGCAGACAAGTCGTGTATGAACGTTTTTTTCAAGGCGATTCTCAGCGAAACGCCGTACTGCTGAATAACGTTTACGATACATCCCTTGCTACTGATCGGATAAAGCAGTTTTTAGGATTGGGGGATAATTTAGGCAACGATCAATAAGAGGTCAGCACCGTTCCGGCGCTTCGTTTAGGAGACCGTGCATTAATTGGATGACGACATTAACCGAATATGTGAGGTTTTAAGATCACATGTTGAGCCGATCCCTGACCAAGCTGGCCCCCAACGACAATGCCGATAATTTAGCAAAAGCTATGTCTCTATCCATGTATTTCATACCGCAGTCAGGTGCCAGCACCAACCGCTCTGGGTCTACATAATGAAGTGCCGAATCTATACGATTCGCAACTGTCTCAGGAGATTCAACTTTTAAATCTCCATTATCGATCACCCCCAGGATGATAGTTTTATTAGGAAGTTCTTTTAATATGCTTAGGTCCAGTTTCGGTTGTGCGGCTTCAATGGAGATCTGATCTATATCACACCTGTTAAGTTGTTCCAAGAATGCGTAGGATGTTTCTTTTTCTAATCCACTGGAGGCATATATATGGGCGTATCCAAAGCACATGTGCAACGCAGTGGTTCCCGAGACGCCGGCCACTGCTTTGTTTATTGCCGCTACCGCAAAATCGGCTGCTTTATCTGGTCTAGCTTGCATGTACGGTTCGTCTAGTTGGACTATGTCTGCTCCGGCTTTGAATAGATCTTTTATTTCGGCGTTCACAGCGATAGCATAGTCAAAAGCCATTGTCTCGTCATTGCCGTAGTAGTTATCTTCGGACTGTTGGGTCATTGTAAATGGGCCGGGTAGGGTAATCTTGATCACGTGGTCGGTATTGGCCCTGAGGAACTTGACGTCGTTGACTTCAATTGGATCTTTTCGCATTATCTTGCCGATTACTTTTGGAACTACGTCAGGCGTTCCTGTCCTACCCAGGGCCGTTCCAGAAGTTATTTTGTCTATGCCATCAAGCGACATAGCCAATCTGTTTGAATAACTTTCACGTCGGATTTCTCCATCGGTGACGATGTCGATCCCTGCTCGTTCTTGATCTCTAATTGCGAGAACCGTCGCATCGTCTTGTGCCTGTGCAAGGTATTTACCGGGAACTCTCCATATCTCGGTTGCGCGGAACCTTGGAGGTGTCCTGTTTTTCAGTAGTTCTCGATCAACTAGCCAGTCTGGTTGAACGTAACTCCCTACGATGGTGGTAGGTAGGAGCTTTATCATAGATGCCTCTCGATACCAGCTAGATTGCTTGCAGTATCTTCGTTCGTCATATAGAACTGCCTTTGCAGTATAAACCAGCACTTGATTCGGTGACAAAAATGGTGTCGCAGAAGAATTTTGCATTTCAGTTGCCGCCTGTTAGATTACACAACAACAAGACTGGCCAAGTGCGACGAGGTTTAGCAGTATGAGTTGTGGAGTATACGAAGGATCTCAAGTCCAATTCGAGGTCATTGAACACAAAAGCGTGATGGTATCGATGCGTGATGGTGCCCATTTGGCGACTGATATCTATCTGCCTGCAATTGATGGAAAAGTTGCAGACGGAACGTTTCCAGTGATCTTGGAGCGGACACCGTATGACAACGGCAACCCCGAACTTACTGCTACTGGACGATATTTCGCTAAACGTGGGTATGTTTGTGTTTTGCAAGATGTCCGCGGCAGGGGCGAATCCGATGGTGATTGGAAAGGACTTGTTCTCTCAACTAACGAGGCAGACGATGGCTTCGATACATGCAAATGGGCGGTTGAACAACCTTGGTCGGACGGCCAGATTGGAACGATCGGTCTATCGTATACCGGTAGTACACAACATGCCCTAGCCGTAAGACGTCCGCCAGGACTGAAGGCTCAGTTTATCATGGATAGTGGGTATAACTATCATACCCACACTATCCGCAGTGGAGGAGCTTTTGTACTAGGGGTGATGTTCCCATATGCTTTTCGGATGGCGATGGGTGGTAAAGAAGCTCGTAAAGATCCAGTGGTCGCCCAAGCTCTTAAATTAGCAGCCGATAACCTGACTGAGTATCTAAAATTCTTGCCTGTAAGCCGTGGGGATACAGCGCTGGCCCTGGCGCCCACTTATGAGAACATGCTTTTCGCTCTTGCAACACATGCAGATTACGATGATCTTTGGAAAGATCCAGTTACGAATCTGCAGGAACATGTCGACGAATATCCCGATGTCCCGGTAATGAGCACTACCACATGGTATGGGCATCATCTATGGGCAAGTACGACCAGGTTTAACGATCTACATCAGCGAATGCGATCTCCCATCCGGCTCATCATAGGAACTTGGTTGCATAGTGTCACTGGCCTTGTAGACACATGGACGGGAGAAGTCGATTTTGGTATGGACGCTATGTTGGATAATCTTAACGACCTAAGATTAAAGTGGTTTGATCAACATTTAAAAGGCATGCATACTGATGTCCTGAACGGTCCGCCAATAAGTATTTTCGTCATGGGGGGTGGGACCGGCCGCAAAAATGCTGCAGGACATATGGATCATGGGGGGTTCTGGCGCCATGAATACCGCTGGCCGCTAGATGGTACGACGTTCGATAACTACTACTTACATGGAGGCGGGGGTTTGCGCACTAGTGAGCCATCGCCAAATGTTCTCCCTAGTCGTTTCACGTTTGATCCTAAGGATCCTGTCCCAACGATTGGTGGAGGCGTACAACCTCCACGTATCACCACTAATTTCATTGCTATAGGAGCGTATGACCAACGTGGTAGACCCGACTTAGCGGTTTGCAATGACACTATGCCGATAGCTCTGCGGCAAGACGTCTTAGTATTCGAGACGATGCCACTGGGAAATGATACCGAGGTCACCGGCCCAGTCGAAGTCAATCTGTGGGCAGCCTCATCGGCAAGTGATACTGATTTCACCGCAAAGTTAGTTGATGTGTATCCTCCTAATACTGATTACCCTGAAGGATTTGCGATGAATCTTTGCGATGGGATAATACGCGCTCGCTATCGTAACAGCCGGGAACGGCAAGAATTGTTGGAGAGTGGAAAGGTATATAGATTTAGGATAGATCTTCAAGGAACGGGTAACATTTTTCAAAAAGGGCATCGAATCCGACTAGAAATCTCGTCTAGCAATTTCCCTCACTATGATGTTAATCCGAATACAGGTGCACCACTTTGGGAATCTGCCGAAACGCATGTCGCTCATCAAGCCATATATCATGATAGTGATCATCCTTCCCACATAGTCCTGCCCGTTATCGTGAGTTCTGACGATCACTAGTTAAACCTTGCGTTAGAATGAACAATAATTCAGATCAGTTGACCAGAAACGTCACTCCCGGTCTGGCCGGAGAAATGGCGACTATTGTGTCTGAAAAAAATCGTGCCCCGCATGTTCCAGTGTTCAGTACGCCCTCTTTGGTTGCCCTATTCGAAGGTGCGAGCGCGAGAGCTCTGGAAGGTTACCTCCCGCCTGGGTTCACCAGTGTAGGATTCGAAGTTAACATACGTCATTTAGGTCCAGCTCCGATCGGAGCCACAGTAAAAGCTACATCTGCGGTCTCGAGATTGGATGGGAAGAAAGTGTACTTTGTGGTAGAAGCGTGGTGTGGATCAAAAAAAATTGGAGACGGTACCCATAGTAGAGCACTCGTTCCAGAACGATTCGGTAATGATAAAAGACAGTTGTAGATATTCAGCTGTGAAGGCGGTTGCATGGTTTGATTTATGAATCCGTATGGTGGTGGGGTAATCTATAAGGAGACCTAAGGTTAGCTAATGATAGATAACGTTTCGTAAAAGACATCTGAGCGTTATTGTTCATAACAGTATAATTTCTCTGTAGGAGGCGATCTAATGGACCTTGAACTCACGGCAAGAACCGCTATAGTCACTGGCGGTAGTATGGGAATTGGCAAGGCAATAACCCGAGAACTTGCTTTGGAAGGGGTAGATGTTGTGATTGCGGCTCGAGGTTTGGAAGCGTTAACAGAAAGCGCTGCAGAAATTGCCGTCGAAACTGGACGACGCATTATTCCGATCCAAGTAGATACATCGGACGATAATAGTGTGAAACAGATGGTTGAACTTGCTTTATCTGAACTTGGACACGTTGATATCTTGGTCAATAACGCTGCATCCCCAGGGGGTCAGGGACCAGTTCCTTCCTTGGTAGAGATTACCAACGAAGCTTTTTGGGAAGATTTGAACGTAAAAGTAATGGGTTACATAAGGTGTGCTCGAGAGGTTATCCCTTCAATGAAAGAGCGAGGTTGGGGACGGATAATTAATATCAGTGGTATGGCGGCTCGTCAATCTGGGTCTACTATAGGAAGTATAAGGAACGTCTCAGTTGCTGCTATGACGAAAAATTTGGCAGATGAGCTTGGGCCTCATGGAATCAATGTAACAGTAGTGCATCCCGGGCTTACTCGCACAGAGAAAACACCTGATGTTTTGGCCTGGCGATCTGGCGTACAGGGTAGTTCACCTGAGGAGGTAGAACACCAGATGACCCAGGCTAATTCGGTTCGTCGTTTTATAGATGCTCGGGAAATTGCGTATGTTGTCACTTTCCTTGCTTCTCCGAAGGCAAGTGCTATTACCGGAGACGCTGTAGCTGCTGGAGGTGGGGTAGGACGAGGTATTTATTATTAAAATTGAAAACTGGTGAAGCTTGATTCAGAGTGAATCTGGCTGTGCCCTGACCGCATGAGGTACGTGAACTATCTCTTCGCCAGATGCCTGACGTAGAAGTGTCCTTATGTCCTGGTTTATCTGCACTGGGTTATTGCCTATTTACGGTTAGAGGATGAAAAGTTTGTTCGTTTCCTAGCATGTCAAGGCGCACTAAACAAGGTCAATGATAAAGAGGGGATTGACATGGTTAATATTAATTCTGTGACTGGTATCTTGGATTCGACGAAGTTGGGATTTACCTTGCCACATGAGCATCTGGTAGATGCAGGTGCGGGCATATCTGACACCTATCCTGAGTTGGTAGACAGGGACAGAACTCAGGAGGATGCTATCGGAGATTTTACTCGAGCTAGGTCAGCTGGCATTGATACAGTGGTAGAAGTCTCGACATTAGATCTAGGACGCGACGTTAAACTGATGGAACAGATATCAAACATAACTGGGATGCAGATCGTATGCGCTACGGGTTCCTGGCTGGATATCCCACGTAGTTTTTGGGGCCGAACGCCGGAATTTATAGCTGATCTTTGGTCTAGGGAAATCGAGCAGGGAATCGATGGTACAGATATCAAGGCAGGAGTGATTAAGGTCGCTACAGAGGACCCTATTACTGAACATCAGGAACTTATGCTGCGAGCCGCAGCTCGCACCCATCATCGTACAGGTGTCCCTATAACAACACACACTCCACCTCTGACGAATATAGGATTGGAGCAAATCAGAATTTTTGAACAGGAAGGAGTTTCGATCAACAACGTATATATCGGACATGTAAACAACACGATTAACCGGGATTATCACGTTGCTATGATGGAAAAAGGGGCGTACTTAGGCTGGGATATAAATAATTCTTTGGGACGCCCACAACTCCCGTCGTGGCAGGATAGGACCGACTATCTCAAAATTTTACTGGATGATGGTTACGCCACCAAAATAATGATTTCACAGGACTGGAACGTAGTGCTCTCGCGTGTCAGCACCCCAGGATTTCCAACTCGAGAGCAAAATCCAGATGGTTACATCTGGAATATTAACAACCTAATACCACGTTTGATTGATTCAGGAACGCCGAAGTCGGTCATTTACACTATGACGAACGATAATCCGCGCCGTTATTTTGAAGGTTGCATTTGAATGATATGAACGAGGGTATCTATGAGATGTTTCGGACAGTTTTATGAACAATGGTAATTTATTGGCAACAGCTTGAGGGAAAAGTTGGAGGTTGGATAGAAAAATCTTGTAGGAACGATTTATCTATGAAATCATAGGGCTGTTTGAAGAACTATCTGGAAATACCTGTGTAGAATCAGTCTATCTTTACACCGAAATTTGAAGAAAGAAATCTGAAATGACGCCAGACGAAATTCAATCTTTTCTATACGGCCCGCATATAGCTCACATCGCAGTGATTCGTCGGGATGGGTCTCCTCATGTTACTCCGGTTTGGTATGAATATAATGGTCACAATATCTTGGTAATAGCTGAGAAAACAACTTTAAAAGTGAGATGCGTAAAGCGAGAGCCGCGTGTTTCGATTTCCATAGCTACTTCAGATGTGCCATACCGGTATGTTCAGGTTACCGGGTTCGCCGATGTTTCTGATCTGGGTGCAGAAGAAGCGCTGAGATCTATGTCCCTACGTTACAAAGGACCAGAGCTTGGTCCTCCTTATGTAGATCGAATCCTCGAAACCAGGGGACAGTTTGTCTTAATTACAATTAGTCCGGATCGAGTCATAGGATGGACAGAAGATTAGCTTACTAACCAGGTCATTTTTCAGGGGATCCAAGCTTCGATACTATATGGCCAAGCGCAGCACCAGTCCGATCCCTGCCTGCACTGCAATGAACTATTATAGGTTTGTCCAGCCGGTTAAATTCATCCCATACTAAGTTCAATTCGTCTGCGGAAAGAGGGGGAGTTTTATAATCTCTTGCATCTATGTGGGATACGGCGAGTCCTACTCTCTGATAGTAATGTAAGAGTGTTTCTTCAGGTAAACCGATCTCTTGATAGTACTTCAGTTGGCCGGAATCAATAATACAAAGTACGCTGCGAACCCCCATTGCCAGCACTTCTGTCGTCCATTGATGTACGGTTTCTATGGAAGGTCTATTCAGGGGATACCCGGGTCTTTGTGCCCTACCGATTACGCCTTCAATTACCCACTCTGGAGAATAAGACTCTGAGGAACTCTGAATAGTCATCGTATATACTAGGCAAGTTCCTTGGTCATCTCTTCGGTCACGATGTTTTGCCCCTTGATCAGATCAGCGGTACGCTCCCCGATCATGATGGTTGTAGCGTTAGTGTTGGCCCGAATTACATCTGGCATTATTGAAGCGTCTGCTACCCTTAGACCTTGAAGGCCGTGTACTCTACCATATTGGTCAACTACCGCCATGTCATCAGAAGATGGCCCCATTTTGCATGTGCCAGATTGATGATATGAAGTACTTGCTGTTTGCTTCAGCCAACTATCCAATGACCTGTCGTCAGATAGTTCTTCTTCTGTAGGTGTGATATACCCAGCCACGATGTCCTTGTATGCTTTATGCTTCAGTAATTCCTGAATTAACCTGACACCTTGCCTCAGTCGTGTTACATCGAATTCATCCTCTAGATAGCGGAACTCCATGTGAGGTGGAGTACGTTGGTCTGGTGATGTGATCGTAAGTTCTCCTGTGCTCTTAGCGAGATATAGGCCTGCCGAGATACCGACTCCAACTGGGGTCATGGTGTCACCACCACGTTTAATCGAAGTGGCAAATGATGTAGGACCTATGACGAGATCGTTTCGGATATTGGATCCTTCTGCGGTATGTGCCAAGCAGATTTGGTGTCGAGGTTTGTGGGGATCGAAATGGAATCCATCTTTGACAAATAATTCTACTACCACCGTGATATGGTCTCGTAGGTTCTTTCCCACACCGGGTAGTTCGTGTATTAAAGGGATATCTAATTGTCTAAGTTGTTGAGATGGTCCGATTCCAGATACCATTAGAAGTTGTGGTGACGCCACAGCCCCTGCGCTAACGATAATCTCTCCTGCTTCTATTGTCGTGACTTCACCTTTAGATTCAACTTCTACCGCGACCGCACGGCGCCCAGAGAATAATATACGTTTTACTAGCGTATTAGCCTGAATTGTTAAATTGGACCGCCCTCTGTTCGGATTAAGATAACAGGTTGAAACACTCATTCGCCGTCCGTCGACATTGTTTTCCACTCTGGGTGCGACGCCTGTGTATTCTGGATGATTCATATCAGCATGTTCTGGGAATCCCGAATCTGCCATAGCTTCATATGAAGCAACCTGGAACGGCAACCAATCTTCTCGTTGGTGGCGACGGACTGGTATCGGTCCCGAGGTTCCATGATATTCGTCGTGGATATCAGCATCTGTTTCTAGTTTTCGAAAATAAGGTAAGACTTTGTTGTATGACCATTCAGTGTTACCGAGTTGGGCCCAGTTATCGTAGTCTTCTGGCGCGCCACGCCAGAAATGAGGTCCAGGTCCGTTGTGTGAACTACAGCCTCCAATCACTTTCGCCCTGGGTACTAACATGGGCGTGTCTTTTCCCGAAGTAGCAATTCCAGTGTAACCCCAATCAAAGGGTGATTCTTTTCTAAAAGCGTAGTGTGTGTAACTGTGCTTTAACTCTTCTGGAAGTTCGTCGAATGTAGTGAAGTCCGGGCCCGCTTCTAACAGCAAAACGTTGTTATTTGGGTCTTCTGAAAGTCTGACCGCTAACACCGAACCCGCTGACCCTGATCCAATAACAATTTGGTCGTATTTCACTTTTTCTTCTTTCATTGCGCTGGCACCGGGATACCAGGAATTTTCATTTGTATGCGTCCAAGCGAGTGATAGTTAGTGTAATAGAGTGTGGTCCAATCCGGACCTCCCCACGCTAGATTAGTTGTTTGTGCCCCGGTTAGAACAATCCCTAGATGATTGCCATTTTTATCTGTTATCCAAATTCCTCCGGGACCAGTGCAATACACGTTGTCTTCGATATCTACTTTCATGCCATCCGGAAGCCCAGGAAGTGTTCCGGATTGTTCGCTGAATATTCTATCAGTATGTAATGAAAGGATACCGTTAGGCGCAACATTAAATGCGCGTATGTGCATTCTTCGAGAGTCATTGATGTATAAGATGCTCTCATCTGCAGAGAAAGCTAATCCATTAGGAACTATGAAATCTCGAACTAAACAATTAATTGTTCCTAAGTCACTCGAGACTCTGTAGACGCCAGCGAAATCTAGTTCAGATTCCACTCTTTCCATACCAGGATCCGTAAAATATATACTCCCATCAGATTTTACTACAACGTCGTTTGGCCGGTTCAATCGTCTACCATGATATCGATTGGCGACCACCGTCAGGCTTCCATCAGGATCTTGGCGTGTCACCCGTCGTGTACCGTGCTCGCAGGCTACGAGCCGTCCTTGACGGTCTCGAGTTAGACCGTTGGCATAATCTGTGGGCTGTTGGACCAACGTTACGCCTTCCGCATCTTTCCATTTCATCCGGCGATTGTTGCCTATGTCGCTAAATATTAGTTGGTTATCTTCATGCCACCATAGTGGTCCTTCTGCTGGACCTGCGTCTCCCCCGTAGCCACTTCCCAGTTCTTCAATGTCTTGGCTAGTTGACACTATGCGGTCTAGTTCCGGGGCTAGTTTTTCAATCGGCACCACATCCTCCTTGAGAGTAATTCTATATATGACTTTCAGCCTGTGTAATTGTTATGTAGTTGAACTCGAAGGTTTAGATCATCCTATATAATTTTCCGGTGTTGTCCCGGGTGAGTTTCCGACGTACCTTTTCTTCCAAGCTTCCTAGATCGTGCTCTATAACTTTCTGGGAATCTGGCCATACTCCATCGTGGTGTGGGTAATCTGAGCCCCAAATCACGTTGTCTTCTCCCACAAGATGAACGAACTCAGCTGCCGTGGACTCTTGTTGAAATGTGGTGAATCCTTGCCTGTGCCAAAATTCACTGGGCTTCATATCAAGCCCCACGGCTTGCATCTGGTCTTCGCTTTCTTCGTCTGCCCGTTGTAAAACGTAAGGTATCCAGCTAACCCCACACTCCCCTAAAACAAATCGAAATTGAGGATGTCTTTCCAATACTTGCGAGAATATCAAGCTAGTGAGGTATTCTGCTCCAGCTAGTTGAAAAAGAGTTATACGAGTTGCTGTGTATGCGAGGTTGTATTCTTTAGCCATATTTTCGTCAGTGGGAACACCGTCTAGTGTGAGTCCGACCGTGTGAAATGAAAGAGGTACGTTGCATTCAGCTGATGCTTCCCATAGAGGATCCCAATCTCGATGCCATATGGGCTTTGGTAGGTTAGATACACCGAAGTCTGCTCCTTTTAGCCCCATAGCTGCTGCCCTGCGCACTTCTTCGGCTGCGTTCTCAGGGCTATCGTTTGGAATACATGCCAAGCCTACAAACCTGCCAGGATAGGTAGAGCAAAAATCTACAAGCCAATCATTATAAATTCTGTATACCCACAGCAAGGATTCACGGTTTGGCATAACACTTCCCATCCCTAAGATGCCGTAGATTACGTCTGCGTCGATTCCGTCCATACGAAGGTCTGCCAATCGAAGTTCTGGTGTCGCAGGATGTGGTCGCCCATCATAAAACCCAGCTTCGTACATCCGATCTATTTGAGGTGATTTCCCCCTGGGTGGTGGCTGTAAACTTGCCAGGGCGCCGCCTGGAATTTTCCCTACATCTACACCTTCAACCATCCATCGGGGACCTTCTTCAGTTTCTGCTACCATAGGCATACGGCTTTTATATTCTTCGGGTGCATTGGAAACAAAAAGGTCATGGGGTAGCCAGGCCAAGTCGATATGTCCATCGCCTGAAATGATGTTGTAGTCCATAATTATGTCTCCTTTTCCGGATGGTGTTAATCAATGGTTAATCAATGGTTAATCATGGTATGGACGGCGGTAACATACACCCTCGGTGAACACCTTTCAACCGTTATCTCCCTTTGTGGCTTATGATGTCAACCGAGGGAATATGATATCTCTAAAAGCCGCTATTTCGGGTATGGGCATATCATATCCTCCTTCGATAGAGTGGACTGGGAAGACGAATATGTGTTCTGCTCCTGCCTCATCTCGAGCCCTAATTAGAGATTCAGCACATTGTTGGGGAGTGCCAAATAGCCCGAACACATCGCTGATTCTTTCTGCGATATCGTCCGTTATTTGATCGGGCGAAATGTCCCTCGGCAGGTCAATTCCGGATTCTCTAAACCATCGGAAATTAGCTTTGCTTGGATAATGTAGCCACGGCAATGTCGGGGACATCCATCGTTGAGGCCATCGACGGGACATTGTTCCATCTGAGTCTATAGACATGTCAACAATGAATATCGTCGGAAAATCTTGTAATGTTCTCCCTGAACGTTTAGCTCCATCCTGCAATAATTTCCTTGCGGAGGATATCGCATTTGGATGGAGTCCGACTCTTAGCATGACTCCATCTGCTACTTCTCCGGCAAGTTTAATCATTTCAGGCCCAGCTGCAGTCATATACACTGGTGTGGGTTTAGAAGAAGTATTGCGCATGCTAGACTGTGTGGTACCCATGGACATTGTTTCTCCGCAAAGAAGTCCTTTGATAGTATTAAATGCATGCCTCATTTCATGAAGGGTGGCTCTGGGATGACCGATGTTCCCTACTGAGAGGAAGCCCGGCCCAATGGTAAGTAGGACTCTTTCAGGAGCTATTTCTTCGAGAGTATGAGCCAGGGAGGCTAACACCGCAGGGTGACGAGTGATCGGGTTAGATGTCACCGGATACAATTTCAGATGTTCGGTTTGTTCGGCCGCCAAGGCTAATGTTACAAAAACGTCACGTCCACTATGCTGATGATCATGGACTCCTACTCCGTTAAATCCAACTGTTTCACATAGCCCAATGAATTTGGCCGTTTCCTTTACAGGTAGCCCAACCGGGACTCTTATATCTATCGTCATGCTCATGGGAACACGTATCCCTTCACAAACATATTATTTACCAAACTCCGTTAATATCCTGATGTCAAAATTGTTGTCCTAGTTGTGCAAGAATAAACTGGTCACCTCTAGTTTACTGTACAAGACTCAGCTAATATGTATCGAATCTGAAAATCGAGGGTTTGTGATATGGAGATCTTAGTTTCCGGCTCTTTGGCCTATGATAGGATTATGGATTTTCCCGGTCTTTTTTCTGAACATATTATGCCGGACAAGATAGACAATATTAATGTCAGCTTCACAGTAAATGGTCTTGTTGAAAATTTTGGTGGCACGGCTGGGAACATTGCGTTTGCTTTATCGCAATTGGGCGAGAGCCCTCGGATTATTTCGTCAATCGGACACGATTATCATAGGTATTTCCGATGGCTGGATGAACATAGCTTAGTACAGGACAATATTCGTGTAATACAAGAGGAACCAACAGCGTCAGCTTATATAACCACCGATCAGCACGATAACCAGATCACAGGGTTCAATCCTGGAGCCATGAAATATTCTGCCGAGGTTGATTTCAGTGGACTTGGTCGTGATCGTTGTATAGCCATCATAGCACCAGGGAACTTAGATGACATGGCGAATTTGTCGAAGGAATATAAATTGAGAGATATTTTCACCATATTTGATCCAGGCCAGTCTCTTCCTATATGGGAAGCCGGAAAACTTTCCGAGTGTATCGAACGCTCTCAGATTTTGATTTCCAATGACTACGAGCAGAGTCTCATCTGTGGAAAGACCGGCATTTCCTCCGATGATCTACTTACGTTGGTGGATACAGTCATAGTTACTCAGGGAGCTAACGGTTGTTTAATTTCTACCAAGGAAAATTGTGTACGTGTTCCTGCCATATATACAAATAATGCGATTGATCCCACGGGAGCTGGCGATGCTTTTCGAGGAGGGCTGCTTAAAGGACTAGCGGCAGGACACACGGTGCAAACGGGAGCTCAGATGGGCACCTTGTGTGCTAATTTAACAGTGCAGCAGTTAGGTACCCAAAATTACAATGTAACGAAAGAATTTGTCGAAGAAGGACTGAAACGTCAATTTGACACCGATATATCGGTTTGATGAGCCTATGCCTATATAGAACAATGCGACTTTTCCAGACTTGAATCTACCCGATAGTAAAAGCCTGAGACGGATTTCCAATTAATAGGTTTTGTATGTGGTCTTCATTTATGCCGCGGACGCGCATCCAGGGAACAATCACATCCAATATGTGGCCGTACCCAAATCCTCCATATCGGACCAAAAAAGATTTCCTGCCAATGTCGTGTGAAATCAAAACCTGTTTTCCATAGCCTTCGGATATCAACCACTCAATTTGATCCAACCTATGAGCATCACCAGGACGCGCAAACCGTGGTGTTCCAGGGAAATATGATAATTCCTGGCCAAACAAGTCGTATTCAATAAAACAACCGCGATCTGCCAGTTCTTTTAGTTTAGTTCTGTCTGACACCGTTCTGTCTATATGCCCAATAATGACGCGGCTTGGATCAGCTTTCGATTCAATTAGGATATCTAGAATCTCCGATGGAGCGTCTTCGTTAATACCTGGATGGATTGAAATTGATGCACCAGTTCGATACTGGGTTTCGGCTGCTGCTCGTAACACTTTGGACTCATCGGGATGGAGGGGCCAGCTACATCCTAGTTCCCCAATAACCCCAGCTTTTATAGAGGTACCGTTAATTCCTATGGTTATATCAATCGTCATTCTCTCGGATAATTCATCAGTTGTCCGGAGATCCATGTCAGGTGGATGGGATACTTGTGTGTAGTAACCAGTGGCAGCCACTATGTTGAGTTGTGTAGCTCTTGCTATTCGCCTAAGTCCTTCTGGGTCAGGACCTAGACCATATGTTGTAACATCAATCAGAGAATCTCCGCCAGATTGTTTGTATAACTTCGCTTCTTCAATGGCAGTGTTTACATCACCAAGCAATGGATTCTCTCTGTGCTGTCCAAAGTGATAACGAATCCAATTTTGGTTGTCCATACTCACAGGCTTTCGTGATTCAGCTTTGTCTCCTGCGCCTGATGGTTCAACATGCATGGGTCTACCATCGATGAGGAGATGTTCGTGGGCCATCGTGACACCGAGCTGATCTTGTGATATCGGACCTAGCACAGTTTGTATTTTTTCGCTTAAGCTCATGATTTGTTTAACTTCTTGTCCTTGATTACCAGCAACTTGGTTTGGTAGAGCTGTCGTTACCTGTAAGTCTAGTTTTCGTTAATAGGTTATCCCAAAAAGGGGATTGTGATCTAGTTTTACCTATCGGGACCGGCCTGAAAGTTTTCTTGAACAGAACTTAGGCCGTGATTGAACCCATGGCATTTATTTCACACGAGTTTTGGTTGCGAGGTCCAGAGCTTTACTATGTAGGTAATCGACATCTACCGTGAATAGGAGTTGTCCGTCTTCAGTAGTTTTGAAACCGTCACTCTGACGAACTGATTCTGTCAGTTGGTCTATTACATCATCGAGCCATGGATCCGATGGTTTCAAGACTTTCGCTACGGTTTGACCTATTTCTGCTGCTACCATTTCACGTTGAACAGCCATGGTTTGTAAGTTTATTAGTGCGTCCATATGACGTCCGATGTAGCATCCACCAAAATACATCATTTCACAGTGGCGATCGTCGTAAACGATTGACTCTACACGCTTCGGTTCGAGTAAATTACGCTCTAGATATTCGTGGATATTATGGTCTTCTGCATCCGGTTCTTTTGAGTCGAAAATCAGATACACCGAGTACATAAACACGTCTTTTGGCTCAGTTCTGATTATCATTTAATGCCTTCTGTGCGATGGGTAAAACGAAACCGTTCATTTATCACTATACCATTCGATATATCAGATAAACTACTTAGCGCGGTAAACTAGGTTGGGCAAGCATGTTTCAAATAAGTCAATCTAATCACTCTTTGTTGTTAAAATCTTCGTTTTGGAGTCGGCTATGTTGGTTTCGGGTCCTTCGGAACAATTTATAGAAATTAATGGTTTGCGTTTCCGATATCTCGATTGGGGGTCTAACGGCAAGCCCCCGATGATTTGCATCCATGGTCATACCGGACAAGCTCATGTTTGGGACCGTTTCGGACAGGTTTTTGCTAGACATTTTCATGTCTATTCAATCGATCAAAGAGGCCATGGAGGGACGCAATGGGCTCCAGGTGATTATGATCGTGATCGGTATGTGGAAGATCTTGCCGGTTTTATAGATGTGCTTGGTTTGCAAAAGGTAGTGCTTGTAGGACATTCTATGGGTGGATGGCATTCTCTGCTATACACTGTCACTCACCAAGACATTGTTGCTAGCATTATCATGCTAGATATAGCTCCAGAGCGCAGCGCCGAGAGTCATAAAGAGGTGTTAACTCGTCCTGCTACTCCTCTGGAACTTGAAGATTTAAAAGAAGTCGTAGATTGGCTGAGACTTCGTGATCCCTGGGCGTCAGATGAAGCCATAAGAAAGGACGCAGAAGATAAGACGATTACGTCTCCGGATGGGAAAAGGGTCTGGAAAGCTGATCCTGAACTGTTTGGCACGGCTCCGCTGACGGCCGAACTAACCGCTCGATATTGGGAAAGTTTGAAATCTATAAACTCCCCCATTTTGCATGTACGTGGCACCGAGAGTCTGTTTGTTTCAGATGATCTTGTAGCTAGGATGGAGCTGACTAACCCATTGTTTACAAATGTTGATGTCTTCGGTGCCGGACACGATGTTCATATAGATAAGCCGGATGAGTTAGAAGATATTGTACGTCGATTCCTTAAATTAGATATTTGAACTTGGTTTTTAATTGAGGATAAATTTTAGGTGTATGTGGATTCAGCTGTAAGTATTGTCAGGTGCTTTTAGTTAGCTCAGTAAATAACGGTTTATTTAACAATCTTGTCTTATGCGATTTTGATTGAATGGCTCTAGCTCTATATGACAGACTGATTCAAGATGTCAGTTGAGTCTTCTTCTACGTCAGCAAACCATCGCAAGAGGGAACGAGTTAATAGATCGACGGTTTCATCGGATGCCGCGGCCACATACTTGTCTCTAATACTATGTCCCTTTTGTTTAGACATGCGCGTTTTGCGCCACGCATTTTTCTCAGTGTCACTTAAGTCGGAACTGAATATTTTTTTTCGTTCTACCAGTTCTGGTATCGTTCGATCTTCCAAAGTAAACCCCAATTCTTCAATCCGCCGGTTAAAAATCTCATAATGGGATGTTTCACGTCTAGCTACCAGTGCAAGGTTCGCTCGTAAAACATCGTTGTTGGTTTTTTGGGCCCATTCTTGGAGAAATATTCCAGCTTCCCGCTCTTGAATCGCAATGGTGTTGAGTAGTTCCAGATAATGAGGTTGAATCATCATTTATGACCTTTTTAATTTGTTAATTATCATCCACGCAGTCGCTAATGAACGACTAGTCCCCGGACCGGTTTGGATCTGGAATAACTTTGGAGTTTAGTTTTACACCCTAGGCGTTAAATATGCCAGATATCCGATGAGTCAATTTGTCGACAGATTTGGTAGTGTGGATTGATCAGAGAAACTATGCTCCGTATTAGTAAAATACATGAATCATCATCAAACGAATCTGCGGACACATTATGAAAATAATGACGTAACATAACAACATCAGGATGATAGAATCAAAGACATTAAGCTTTCCCACGGGATCAAATTCGTTTGAGAGAATAAAAAATGCCTAATACGACAATAAAGATAGAAGGTGCTAGTTTCATACTTACATTGGGGGATGACAGGCGCATAATTAGTGACGGGTCAATCTTAATAAAAGGCAATCGGATTTCTAAAGTTGGTAAGGCAACGGATATGCTAGAGATCGGCGCGGATCTAGTGATTGACGCACAGGAAATGGTAGCGTCTCCAGGAATGTGTAATGGGCATATTCACCTCAGCTATGCTCATGCCAACAGAGGGATCTTTCCAGATGATCTAGGCGCAAAGTATCTTCCCAGTGTCTTCAAACTTCAGAAAGAACTCACCGAGAAAGAGGAGTACCTAGTTACTTTATTGGCCATTACAGAGCTGCTTAAATATGGCACCACTACAATGCTAGATCCAGGGAGCACTAAATATCTGGATGCCTGTCTTCAGGCATATCAAGATTCTGGTGCTCGTGTTTTGGTGGGTGCGTTAGTAAACGATGTCCCAAATCCGCTTGATATACCTATAAGGTCAACCCAAGAATCTATTCATGATATGGAGCAGGCTATTAGGACATTAGACGGGAAGCTATCCGGGCGCCTATCGGCCTGGACTATGCCATTCGCAGCCAATATGGCCTCTCCAGAATTGCTGAAGGCTGCAAAAAGATTGGCCGATGAGTACAACACCGGTCTTACGCTTCATCATAATTTTAATCCAACGACCACAAAGGTATTTGAACAGGAAACTGGGTACCGCCCTACCGCATACCTGCGGGAAATGGGAATTTTGGGTCCCAATGTTCTTTTAGCTCATGCTCTTGGTATGGAAGATGAAGATTTAAAGATTCTGGCCGAATTTGATACCAAGATTGTTATGTGTCCTACGGCTGCTCTTAAAATGGGATTGGGCATGGACCGGATAGGGACTCTTCCAGAGATGTTGGATATGGGTCTAACTGTGGGGTTAGGAACCGACGCGGGCAACAATTCCAATTTGGTTGAGACGCATAGGTCGATGTATCTAGTTGCTGTAATTTATAAGGATGCTCGGAGCGATGTTGGAATGATTCCGGCTGAAACAGCACTGGAAATGGCTACTATAGATGGAGCTCACGCTCTGGGACTCGGAGCCGACATAGGATCTATAGAACCTGGTAAAAAGGCCGATATAGTTTTGTACGACACGAGACGTCCTGAGTGGAGGACTCTGTTCAACCCGGTGAATAGTTTAGTCTACAGCGCCGATGGCCGCAGTGTTGACACCGTTATTGTGGATGGACGTGTCGTGGTGCGGGACCACCAGCCAACGTTCGTTGAGGAGTATAATCTCATCCAGGAAGTACAGGCTTTAGGAGAAGACCTTTTGGAGCGAACTAAGACTGTCATGCCTCCGCGATGGCTTGTGGTATAGCGGGTTAAATATCTTTGGGCTGAGACGTTGGATTTTCCAGCAATCTTTCCGGGGCTAATGCCGACAATAGCGGTGAGGACATGCCGATGTAACTTCTGTTAATGCTGTCGGTATCTGGCGTACCACAAAAAGCCATTGTTGAGTCCAACTCATCTCGCAGGATATTTAAAACTTTAGTAACACCTGCTTCTCCGCCAACCGCGAGCCCCCAAAAAATTGGCCTACCAATCAACACTGCCCGAGCTCCAAGCGCAATTGCTTTGAAGATATCCGTCCCTCTGCGTATCCCACCATCAAGGTATATCTCAAGTCGCTGGTCTACAGCGTCCGCAATTTCTGGAAGTACTTCTATCGTCGCAAAAGTAGAATCCAGATTTCTGGCACCGTGATTCGAAACTATCAAGCCTTTAGCTCCATAATTTGCACACAGCAAACCATCTTCGCCTGTCATTATTCCTTTGATTATTAAGGGAAGCTTTGTGCTTGACGATAACCATTCGAGGTCAGCCCACGTGGCCGCCGGGTCTCTGATGTCATTCAATGCGGTAGGTGCATCGGCACCAAATGTCCATGTCTGAGGGCCCAGATTAAGATGTGAATAATTTACGGAAGGTCTCCCGGAATATCGGTTTCTAATATTGCGCTCTCGTTTGGGTTGTACCTTCGCATCGACGGTGACTACTAGGGCTGAGTACCCGGCTTCTTCTGCACGGTTAGCGAATTCCAGAGTCAGTTCTCTGTCTCGGAAGAAATACGATTGAAACCAAAGAGGGCCGGATGCTGTCTCAGCAACTTGTTCCAGGGTGTACGTTGAACCACTACTTAATGCCATTACTGTTCCTGCATTTGCAGCTGCTCGTACAGTAGCAAGTTCAGCGTCTGGATGTGCTCTGGCGTGATCCCCTGCGGGGTCCATCAACACTGGAAGACTAATAGTGTTTCCCTGAACTGTTGTCTTTAAGTCTCGTTGGCCTACGTCTGTGAGCATGCGAGGACGTAGCATGATTGAGTCGAATGCTGCACGAGTTCTACGCAGTGTTATCTCATCAGTGGCCCCACCTGCTATGAAATCGTATTCTGCTTTAGACAAACTGGCTTTGGCTAAAGGTTCGAACTCAAACAAATTTATAGGATCATTGGTCATATCAGCTATACCGTCCCAGAAGTTCCCACCCAGCCCGTTTCCGAGACATCAATTATTACGCCTTCTGGCGCACCGTATTTCGCTTCCACGTTTGTATGAGATGGTTTCCCCATTCCCACACCCAGGGCCTGGTTAATGTCGTCTCTGGCTTCAGATCCGGCTGCCGAAAGTTTCGCATTGATGTCATCTAGGCTTTCTACCTGGAATCCGATATGGTGGATTCCACTATATCCTGCGCCGTATTCTGGCCCTGTCACTTGGTCATTTTTGAAGTTCAATATAGCTAGATTCACATTGCCATCGGTAAGATAATAGCCTGAAGCATTAGCGCCATCGATTTTACCAACCTCTTTTAACCCGAAAACCTCTTTGTAGAATTTAGCCACTTTTTCCTCGTCTTGGGTAGCAATTGCTATGTGTTTTATTTTAGCCATCACTATGATCCTCCCTCATGTAGATCAGATGTATATATGATTCAATAATAAGCAGAAATCTCATGTAACCGCAACTTTATCTTCAGTCTACATCTGGATGGTTTTCTTAATCAGCAACCTATGGATCCATATAAAAATGGCATCTGTTATAGCGTTATGTGTTGAGCGATCGGATGGTGATGGTTCTCGGTGCTATAGTGGTTGTATTCGCAATTGGCGGTAAGCTATGAAAGGGATTGTAGTAGCGTTGAAACCTCGTGCAACAGAAGTTGGTGTTCGTGTACTTGAACAAGGTGGTAGCGCTTTTGACTCTTCAATATGACAGCTACAGAGGCGGTTTCTGCACCTCGTATTTATGCTGGGGGAGAGATGGTGTACGTTGAGCATCGCATCAGGGAGGCCACTTGTGAGATGCTTATTCGGATGGGGCATCGGATTGATCACCTAATGCAGAGTTACGCCTCGGATTTCTCTAGACCCCAGATGGTAAAGATTTTAGATAACGAGTCTTTAGATGGCGGCTCAGATCCTCGTGGCGGTGGCAGATTTGCTTATTCCAGGTGATGATCGTTCCTTACGGTAGCCCACAAGAATTACAGCAGAACTCTGTTTGGGTTGTGCCGACACGATCAATGAATTCCTCGATGTTTAGCTGTATCCTAGGCTGCGGTCCTTCAAACATCACTTTGATAATATATGGATCATTTTCATGAATCATAATTCGTATCACCATATTGGGAGTTATTCTGTGGCTCAGGACCTTATGGCTCAGGCTGAATTAATTCAAACTAATTCGCGGTTATCTGAAGTGATGGAATTGGCAGCGACTTACAAACATGTAGCGTTTGATCTGGAATCCAATGGGTTTCATCGTTACCCAGAACGCATCTGCCTGATTCAGATTGGATTACCTGAATCCATTTACTTGTTGGACCCCTTATCAATTTCAGATATGAAACCGTTAGGTAAGCTTTTGGCAGACTCTGACGTGGAGATAGTAGTACATTCGGGTGATTACGATGTGCGAAGCTTGGACAGAGACTGGGGATTCAGGATCAACAGATTGTTTGATACTTCGATTGCAGCCGCATTTTGTGGCTCAGATAGGCTAGGCTTAGGGTCCATCGTCAAAGAGTACTTGGATATTGAACTTGATAAATCAAAGCATTTCCAACGGGCAGATTGGACCATACGTCCTCTCTCTGCAGAATTGAAGCTTTATGCTTCTACTGATGTAGCACACTTGGTGAGTCTTCGGGAATTATTCGTAGATCAGCTAGATGAATTGTCTAGATTGAAATGGGTAATGGAAGAATGTGCACGTCTTTCAAATGTTGTTTACCGGGCACCTGATGCTAATTGGGCTTTCCTGTCTGTGAAGGGTAGTAGAACTCTCGATAGCCAGTCGCTCGCGGTACTACGCTCACTCTATGTGTTCCGAGAAGAACAGGCCGTTTTGCTTGACCGACCACCTTTCAAAGTGTTATCCGATACCAAATTGATTGAACTCGCCGCGAACCCAGAATTAGATCTAGAGACTTCGCGTGGTCTAGGTCGATTTGCGTTCTCTCCAAATCTCCAAAAGCTTCGAAACGCGATTCAGAGTGGTGCACATTCTATACCACTGACTCGCCCCAAAGTTTCCGTAGACTCCCACCTACGCCCGAACGTTGAAGAGAGAAAGAAAATAGATGATCGTCTCAAGCGCCTCAAAGCATGGCGTGTAAGGGAAAGCAATCGGTTGGGGTTACATGTTGGCCTCATTTGGCCTGGAGTGAGTCTCGAGCGTCTTGCTAAAAAACCTGATGAAATCCGCGAGGAAATGAAAATGCCGGAAATACGTTCATGGCAAAGGCGTCAGTGGGAGAATTCACTAGGTGACGTTTTGGACTCTATATTTTAAATCTCAAGGCTTGTTGGTAGTTTAATGGGAAATGCTAGATTAGAGACCTTGTTGTTTTACTGACCCTCAGTGTTTTCGACCCAACAAATATCTGCAACCTTTTCGGGGAATAGCTGATTTAATGCCTAGATTTTTGTGCCATACTCATTCCACGCTGCATCCGGCGACACAAGTTGGTCTCTCACGTCCTGTTTTACCTCCTCTGGATCGCGATCTCTAGCGGAATGTGCTCCCGCTCCACTGGGGAATTCAACTTCCAGACGGTCCTGAGAAGTGCGAATGGTAACGTAACCCTGTCGCATGGTCTTGGGATCGTTGCTAATTGGTTCCCCGTTAACTACCACCCGAGTCTTGGTTCCATCCTCTCCGCCAAAAATGCCTTCTGGGGCGAACGATAATCTATTAGGATGAAAGTAGAAGTTTAGTTCATCCGGGTGACTTGGCAATTTTGACATTACTAACCTTTGGCCTGGCGCTCCTCGATGCTTGCCCGCACCAGCCGAATCAGTGATGTACTCTTTTGCTAGTACGAGCGCTGGGGAGTTCAACTCGAATACTTCCACAGGTACGTTTGATGCACTACTAGGAAACATATTTTGTCCCATCCCGTCACCCATGCTGGTCGCACCACGTCCACCGCCACAAAAAAAATGTGCGTTAAAGACACGGCCGTCAACTTCTGTTCCATATGTGCGCAAAGAGGACATAAGCCCGTTTCCAGCTTGGATATGTTCTGGCAAGACTTCTGCCAAGGCACCAAAGATTGCAGCATGGATGTACCAACCAGTGTTGACTCTAGACCCCACCGATGCTGGGAATGTACAGTTGATTATGCTAGATTCTGGCGCTGTTACGTTGATTGGTGCGAAACAACCTTCGTTGATCGGAACGCCAGGGGTTAGTAAGCATGCAAGAGGGTAATAGGTATGTCCTTGGCTATATATCAGAGTGCAGTTTATGCCACCCCAATCTACTTGTGGAGATGATCCACCAAAATCCACTTGAATATCTTCTCCAGTTACAACTATTTTCACAGATATCGTCAAAGGTGTGCCGGTACCATCGGTATTTACAGTTGCACTGTAAGTGCCATCTTTTAACTTGCTAATTGCTTGCCGCATAGCCCCTTCGGATCTCTTGCGGATTGCTTGTGATAGTGAAGATAAATCCTCTAATTGGTACTCGTCTAGTAAGGCCCCTACCCGTCGTGCCCCAACTTCGTTTGCTGCTACTTGTGCTTCGATGTCGGTCAGGACCATCTCGGGCCCCCTAACATTCCATTTAAACATGTCAAATACTAGTTGGTTAGGTTCTCCTGCATCATAGAGTTTGCAGATTGGGAAGAATATTCCTTCTTCATACGAATCCCGAACGTTCTTCTCATCGAGGGAACCACCGATATCAGAAGTGTTAGCGATGCTCGCCACAAATCCTACGCATCTTCCCTGGAAGAATATGGGGCTCACGACTGCGATATCCGGAAGGTGCCCTGCACACATCCATGGATCGTTCGTCAAGAAAACGTCGCCAGGTTGCAATTCGTCTAGAGGATAACTATTTAGAATTTCTTTGGTCACGTTAGGCATCGTCATATTAAATACAGGCATGCTTCGGTAGGCATGTGCTATGGATCGGCCTTCAGCGTCCATGATTTCGCATCCGAAATCGTTTGCTGAAGCAATAATTGTGGATACAGCAGTGCGCAGGACGGTACTCCACATCTCCTCGGTAATGTTGAGCAATCTGCTCCACATAATCTCCAAAGATACCGGATCAAACTGTTGCATGAGTCATGTGCTCCTGTATGGATTTCGGCAAAAATAACTCTGAAGTCGGTTATCCTACATTTATAGCAAGATTTAACCATGGGTCTACATTAATTTTATCCTTTGGACCTATTATTGCGGTGGATTCCTGTTCCTCTATTATAGCTGGGCCATCTATGGTCACACCTGATTTAAGACCATATCTGTCATAAACCGGGCATTCAACATAACTACCCGTAGACTGGAAATATGCCGGCCGTGTTCCTTTTAATGCAATTGAAGAATCTGCTCCAACTGCTTCCTTTTCATATCTCAGTTTTATTTGAGGTTGTGGGCCTTGTACTAGGAGTCTCCAGTTTTGCACCTGAACTGGAATATTTAAATTACGGCGGCTATAAAGATCTTGATAAATTTCATGGAAAGTTGCTTCGATTTCATTAATAGACGTGGTGCCAAGCTTCCCTTCTGGAACCGGGACGTTTATCTCATGTATTTGTCCAACTAGACGCATGTCTGACGATCTAACAAATTTCATGTCTTTGGATGCTACACCGGCGTTTTCCATCATTTGTCTCGCTCGAGTTTCCATGTCGAGGTACAGTCGGTTAACTAGAGACCAATCTGTCGAGGTGTCAATTAAGCTTGGCAGCGAACGTACCTCTTCAAACGATAGAGGAGCCGTTAGACAACCTATAGCGGATGTTACGCCGGCACCGAGTGGAGAAATAACCTGTTTCACCCCAAGAACCCGTGCGACTTCGCACGCGTGGAGAGGACCTGCCCCTCCGAAAGCGATCAATGAATATTTTCTCGGGTCTTTATTCCGGCTTATGATATGTATTCTTGCCGCGGCAGCCATGTTTTCGGTTACAACGCTGTAAATTCCCCAAGTGGCGTCTGTTACGCTGATACGGAGGGAACTAGCTATAGTTTCTATTGATTCTCGAGCAGCTTTTAAGTTGAGTTTCATCCTACCACCCAGGAAATAATCGGGATTTAAATAACCTAGTAATAAGTTGGCGTCAGTAACCGTTGGTTTTGTTCCACCTTGGTCGTAACAAGCTGGTCCTGGTCTGGCGCTGGCACTATGAGGTCCGACCTTCATGAGCCCTAGTTTATCTACCCATGCTATGCTTCCACCACCTGAACCTATTTCGATAAGATCAAGCACTGGCACCACCATTGGAAGTCCGCTACCTGTTTTAAACCTATCCATGCGTGCAACTTCAATCTGGTTAGTTACTGCAGGAGCGCTTCCTTCAATTACGCACGTCTTGGCGGTGGTGCCTCCCATGTCGAGCGATATAAGGTCAGGTTGGTCGAGCAATTCACTATAGAAACTGGCCGCCAAGGCTCCAGCTGCGGGACCCGATTCTAATAATCTAATAGGATGTTCTGAAGCGGTTTGTGCTTCTAACACTCCCCCCGCAGAATGCATCACCAACAGTTTCCGTTTGTAGCCTGAATTCTTCAACCGCTGTTCGATATCTTGCAGGTAAGCAGATACCTTGGGTTTTATATAACAATCCGCGACGGTAGTTGAAGTCCGTTCGTATTCGTTTATGACCGGGGCCACTTCGGAAGATATGGACACCGCTAATTTAGGGAACCTTGAAGACAAAGTATCTTTCAGCATTAATTCGTGCTTGGGATCCTTATAAGCGTGGAGGAGAGAAATCGCAACTGCCTCCACCCCGTTTTGCAATAGTGATTCCACAGTGCTCACTGCGGCATCATGATCTAAATCTTGCAAGACCTCGCCATCTCGGCTGATTCTTTCCAAGATATCTTTTCTAAGATATCTCGGAACCAGCGGGTCTGGGAGTTCTGCCTGCAGGTTGTACAAATCGTAGATCTGCTCGCGCCCCATTTCGAGAACGTCTCGGAACCCTTTGGTAGTAAGAAGTGCTGTCTTAGATCCCTTCCTTTCGATGATGGCGTTGGTTGCCAATGTAGTGCTGTGCACTGCCACGTGCAAGTCTCCAAAATTTATAGATATTCTAGCCAACAATTGCATTGCGCCATTCATGAGAGCTTCCGCTGGCTGATCCGGGTCTGTTAATACTTTATTTACGGAAATTTGGCCTGTAGATAAATCCAGCAGTGAAAAATCGGTGAATGTTCCACCGATGTCCACGCTTAATGCATACCCTTTTTGTTCGCCCTTGTTCTTCATCAGGCCTCCGGATTTTATTCTCGTCTAAACCAGTATTCTGCGTTATATCTACCACCCAATGGCGTAGCAGGATCTGCGCGGGTCTCCGCTACTACTTAGTACTCCGATTTCCGGGTCTCTCCGGTTTACTGTTGCTCCCATACCACAGTTTGCAACTTTTCTTATAGTGTGACCCAGGGAAGAGAGTTCTCTGGCTGTAGAATCTGGGATTTGTTCTTCCAGGTCAAGCCTTCCGGGTTCATATACGTGGGGGAAGAAAGAATTCACAACGTTTTGACTAGAGAAACGTGATGCTTCTACAGCTTGTTGTGGGTTCATCTCAAAAACGAGAACGTTAAGCATCAGTTGCAGATTTGCCTGAGCTTGATTATCTCCACCAGGACATCCGAAAGTCATAGTCGGGTTTCCATTTTCCAGGACTATGTAGTTTACCAATGTAGTTCTGGGACGTTTCTTTGGCTCTATCACATTAGGGTGGCCTTCGACATTATTGAACATTTCTATTCGTGTGCTGAGACAGCATCCTAATTCTGGGAAGAACACCGATTTGTTGAACGCTCCACCACTGATGGTTCCACATACCATATTGCCCATTTTGTCCGCAGTTGCGACGTGAGTAGTGCCGGATGTGTCGGCGTTAGGAGTACCATGACTCCCGGCGAAGCGGGCTTTGGGGATGACTTGTGGCGGTTTGTATTTTGTGAACCGGTCTGGCTGGCCGGCAGCTGCTTGTTCGGTCAATGCATTTCTGTGGTCGATCAATTGGAGTCTCTCAGTTGCGTAGGATGATGATAGGAGACCGTCTAATGGGACATCTGCAAAATCGGGGTCGCCATAGTATGCCTCTCTATCACCAAATGCTAGTTTTAGAGCTTCAGTGATCGTATGGATGTACGCGGCAGAGTTGTGGCCCATCGATTTTAGGTCGTAGTTTTCTAGGATTTTTAAAGTTTGCAAAAGCACAGGCGCCTGGGTCCATGTGCCTTGTCCTAGGATCTCGTAACCACGATAGGAGATCCTAGCAGGGGCTTCAAATTTTGCTCGATATGCAGATAGATCTTCAAGGGTTAGTAATCCACCCACACGTTGAGAACATGTAACGATTGCCTGTGCTATGTCCCCTTCATAGAAAGCGCTGCGAGCATATCTTATACCTGAAATCCGCTCATTCCCTCCTCCTATCATCTTTTTCATAGTTTCGGCAAGCGCTTTTTGCACTAAAATGCTCCCGGGTTTGGGGATTTGCCCGTTGTCATAAAATATTTCCATGCCACCAGGCGGATAGTGTTGGAATTGTTGTTGCGTGTCTGGCGACCTCAATCTATCAAGCATGTATTCATAGTTTGCTATTCCATATTCCGCATATTTGATCGCAGGACTTAGGATCTCGTGTACAGACTTTGTTCCGTATCTCTCAAGGAGCGATAGGAAGGCATCAACAACTCCTGGGACTGTGAATGATAGATGTGCTTGTGTCCCAGGCCCTGTAGGTATTCGGTCTATGCCTTGTGATTTGTAGAAACGAAGTGTCGCCTTTTGTGGGGCGACGCCTTGTCCGCTAAGTGACAAGATGTCTCCGCTGTTTTTGTCATATAGCATAAATACCCCCTCGGCTGCCAGGGAGTACGAAGCTATTGGCTCCACAACTGCAGCGGCAAATCCTGCGGCTATGAGAGCATCGAATGCATTTCCGTTATTGATCAACATCTGCATCCCGGCCATGGACGTCAGGTAGTGCCCACTTGAAATAACTCCTTCAGTCCCGTAGATAACTGGTCTCCCGGTCTTGGGAAGGGAGGAATCCCCTTGTTCAAGGTTCACCTGTGATTGTCCTGATGTCATGGTTAGAGCCTCCAAACGGTATGCTGTACTTGGAACGTTGAAATTTGGTCGCTCCTTACTGTTGCGCATATTCAATATAAGCGATGGTATCCATCTAATTCCAGTTTGGTCACTGAAGGGCTATGCAAAAACTATAGGTCTTTGGCTTGCTACTAACCGCCTCCTCTGTTACAACTGTTCCACCTTCCAATACGAGGATACGAATGACCGTTGCTAACCGCATGAATAATTTGGGTACTGAAACCGCTTTTGAAGTTTTGGCAAAGGCTCGAGCCCTCGAAGCGCAGGGCCGGGACATCGTTCATCTTGAAATAGGCGAGCCTGACTTTGACACGCCAGGTCATATCGTTGACGCTGCTGTCCAGGCACTGCGTGATGGCTATACTCATTACGGTCCTAGTGCCGGGTTGCCTGAATTGCGTCAATCGATTGCAAATAATGTCTCAAATACCAGAGGTATTGAGATGTCTCCGGATCGTGTTGTGGTCACGCCAGGGGCTAAACCGATCATGTTTTATACGATACTTGCCCTTGCTCAAGAGGGTGATGAGGTCCTTTATCCTAACCCTAGTTTCCCAATCTACGAGTCAATGATTCGCTTCTGCGGTGCCAAGCCTGTGCCAGTTCGTCTCTTGGAAGACGAAAGCTACCATTTGGATCTAGAAGATTTTGCGTCAAAGATTTCAACCCGGACGAAAGTGGTCATACTGAATTCGCCTCAGAATCCTGCAGGATGCGTTACATCTCGCGCTGAGACCGAGGCTATAGGACGGTTGCTCCAGGAACGAGACGACGTCTACGTATTGTCAGACGAGATATATAAAGACATCATCTATGATGGTGAGCATTTCAGCATTGCTCAGATACCTCACATGGCGGATCGCACCATAATTCTGGATGGATTCTCCAAATCCTATGCTATGACCGGTTGGCGCCTAGGCTATGGCACATTTCCGCTTCAGTTAGTGGATCATATATCCAAACTATCTACTAATAGCGTTTCATGTGCTGCGTCTTTCTCGCAAAGAGCTGCCATACAAGCGCTAGAAGGTTCACAGCAACCGGTTAAAGATATGGTGTCTGAGTTTCGTGTTCGACGTGATCTGATAGTTCAGGGCCTGCGTGATATACCTGGAATCAGTTGCCCGGAACCTGAAGGAGCTTTTTACGTTTTTCCCAGTATTAAGGAAACCGGTATCTCTAGCCGTGACTTTCAAGAGGGAGCGTTGAACGAAGCCGGGGTTGCCTCTCTCGCAGGAACTGCCTTTGGGGAATATGGCGACGGGTACATTCGATTGTCTTATGCGAATTCCCAAGAAAACATCAAAGAAGCTCTAGGACGGTTGGCTGACTTTGTTGAGAAACGGTCCAGCTAAAGCTGTAACTTTCTAGTAGGGGTTAGTTGTGTGCAATGTCGCCCTCGTCTTCATGCTATTCTCATTTTCCACGTTGAGATTCTGCTTCATCTAACATTCTTGCGAGGATTGCATGGGTTTCGCCTTTCCTTAAATCCAGCGACGCTATTGCAATCGCCCTAAATAGGACGCCTGTACTCACAAGAGTTTCTACGGAGTCACCTTTAGGCGGTATTTCTACGCCCAGCGCTTGTGACATAAAGTGTGCCCCAGCTTTTCCTACAATAGATTCGTAACATCTGGTTAACACCCGTCCCTTATGTGACAGCACGAGCCCGGTCTTTCCGTTGCGTAGGCGTACTTTTACCCTGCCTTGTGGGATGGAGAGAATGTGCTCTGCATATTCCCATGCTTTTTTTCTGCTTATCGTCATAGGTATCCCTTAATCATCGACCACGTTTTCATTAAAATCGTAAAGTCGTCGATGGACACGATATAAAGGAATCAACTCCATAGGTCGAGCCTAATTCTCAATTTGTAACCGGCTTATTTAAGCGATTCGCTTAAAAGAATATTACCCATCGATCTCTTGCATGCGTTCTTTTACGAATTGAACTACTTCCTCTGCTAATTCAATAGCTCTTTCTGCTTCGAGTACGTCGAACGCGTCTGAAGGAATACCACCTGGAAGAAAATCAGGATATCGGGTTAATTCATAATACTTATCTAGGAATATTGCCCGTGATTTTAAGACGTCAAACAACATCTCGAAATATTTAGCATCCTCACATAGGTCAGCTAGCGAGTTGCCCCATACATCCTCAGATCCTCTTGCATATAGGTATCCTTTCACCGATTTTTCGCCGGCTTGCTGCGCCATGAAGCAGGCCAAATTGTAGCGACTATGGGCCATAGAGAATCTGGCATCGGAAAGGTCTCTTTCTCCTTGTTTTAGCCACCTTTCCCCTTCGTTAATTCGGTTATTCTTCATACACTACCTCGCCTTTTTTAATTGCTCGGCTCAGGACAGAATCATTCGCTTCGATAACTCTAATCTCGTCTGGGGTGTATGGGTAGAAATCAACAGCAATTGCCGGCGAAAGATGGCTATAGAAAAAATCAGCTCTTCTTACGAACGGACGATCGTCGTCCATGACCATTACTAACTTTAGCCCGGTGCTAGGACTTACCGTTCCTGGATATAAGGGATTCAACAGTATGCATTTCTTAATGCCTAATCGAGGAAGGATGTCGATAATTTTGTCGACTTCTTCCTGTAGGAGTCGCATACGAAGGTGCACGAAACCAACCCGTATTGGCATCTATTCCTCCAGAATAACCATGTGAGTTTCTCGTGGTCCATGTGCACCGATCACAAGTGTTTGTTCAATGTCTGCTGTTCTACTTGGCCCTGTGATAAAATTTAGATAGCTTCCCATATCATGGTCACCCTGATAATAGGCCCATCTCCTTAGTAAGTACAGATCATCCAAATTATCCACAATTTGGCTCGATCTAACGATAGCGAGGTGTACCGGCGGGAACAGTGATGCCACTCTGCTTATGCCTCTGCGCGGAGCGATCACTGCTGTACCGGTCTCTGCTATGGCGTAGTCCACGCCTGTTATCCCAAGATCTGCAGTAACTGGATCAATGTCTGTTGCTTGTAGGCAATCACGAATCATTACCAACATATGTGCATCCAAGTTGTGCAATGTCTGATCTACTGGTATGTCGTCGAAAACCTGATCATCGGAACGGATAATTAGCTTGGCGTTCAACTCTTCCACTGTGGTACGAATGTAATCCACTGCTTCTTCAGGGCCGTCGGCTTGATAAACATGCCACCCTCGGAGCTTAGATACTCGTGACAAAAAAGATATTCTTTGGTCACGATCATGTTCTAGCCGGTCTAGGGTGTTCTTAACTCGGGCCTCTATATCTGAGGCTTCTTCATTTAAAAGCTCATATGGATCTGCCGGTGAACCCTCGTCCCTTCTGAGAGATGCCCGGACTGATTGTATAAATTTCTCCCTTGACGTTCCTATTTTCTTTGCCATTATTCCTTCTCAGAGAGTTTATCTTGCCAAATCTCGCGGAAGCTTTTAGATGGCAACATTTTTAGATCTCGTGCCTTGGTCCATTTTGATAGTGGGGGAAATGGAACGTGCTTGATTACACCCTGGTCTTCAAATAGACGTAGGGGCCAAATCATTAATTTGCGTACCTTCGTGATCAAGTGCGGGTTGCTCATAAACCAGCGGTAGATCTTTGCAACTAATCGTTCGGTAATCGGTGCACCTACTTCTCCTTCCGCTAGTTCATTTCTGAGCTTTAACAACATGCGAGGGATGTTAATCTTAATTGGGCATACGTCCCTGCATGCTCCACAAAGGCTTGATGCCTGAGGTAGATCCTTGGCTCTCTCTAATCCTACCAGCATAGGTGAGATTACTGCTCCGATAGGACCAGGGTAGACCCATCCGTATGCGTGACCACCTACTTTTTTATACACGGGACATGCGTTAAGGCAAGCCCCGCATCGTATGCAATAAAGCGCTTCCCTCAGCTCTGGCTCTTTCAATAACTCAGATCTGCCGTTGTCTACTATAATCAAGTGGAATTCTTCTGGCCCGTCTTCGTCATGGTTTCGGCGTGGTCCGGAAATATGCGTGACGTAACTGCTTATGCGTTGTCCGGTAGCTGCTCTAGGCAACAAACGTATGAACACACCTAGGTCCTCCAAAGAAGGAATAAGTTTTTCCATTCCTGCAATGGCTATATGTACCTTGGGCACAGATGTGCAAAATCGGCCGTTCCCTTCGTTCGTTACTAGCACCAATGTGCCAGTTTCAGCGACAAGAAAATTTGCTCCCGTGATTCCCAAGTCTGCTGAAATAAGTTTTTCCCGTAGGACTTCTCGTGCTGCATCGGCCATATCCTCTATTTCCGTCAAATTAGGTCTATCTAATTTGTCTTTAAATAGCTCGGACACTTCTTCTTTCGTTTTGTGCATCGCAGGAGCTATTAAATGAAAAGGGGTCTCTTCTGCGAGTTGAATGATATATTCTCCAAGATCAGTCTCAACAGGCTCTACCCCTATTTCGTCCAAATACTCGTTCAAGCCGATCTCTTCGGACACCATAGATTTACTTTTAATGGCTCGTTTCAAATTGCGGGACTTTGCGATTCTTCCTACGATAGCCTTGGCCTCTTCAGAATCTGTTGCAAAGTGAACCTGTCCGCCGTTCTCCAAAATACGGTCAGTTAAAAGATCCAGGTAAAAGTCGAGATTATTTAAAGTGTGAGCTTTAATCCGTCTTCCTTCTTCTCGAAGCTCTTCCCAGCGATCCTCTGAAAGTTCGTCAATTGCATCTTGTCTGGCTAAATCAAAAACTCCCATAGATCGGGCTAGATGTGCTTGCAGTTTTTCGTTCGCAAGCACATCTGATGAAGCTTGTTGAAATTCACCTGTTTTTACATCAGCCATCTAGCTTTCCTCCGTCGCCAGCAATTCAGCTATATGCATTGTTCTTACTCCCGTATCAGGTTCCCTTTTTGATAAACCGCCACCTATGTGCATCAGGCAACTTGCATCACATGCGGTCAATATTTCAGCACCACTGCGTTCGATAGAGGTTAATTTATCATCAAGGATTGCTTCAGAAATATCAGAGTATTTCACTGAAAAAGTCCCTCCGAATCCACAGCAGGTTGTGGCGTCAGGAAGCTCCATCAATTCCGCGTTCTTTATCGCCTGTAGCAAGGTAGTTGGCTCATGTACAACCCCCAGCTCCCTTAATAGATGGCACGAAGGATGGTAGGCAACTTTTCCTTGGAATGAAGATCCAACATCAGTCACGCCTAGAACCTTGACTAAAAATTGGGAGAATTCGAAGATTTTTTTACTTAAGTTACGAGCTTGGTGAACGAGTGATGTGTCATTGGCTAGCAATTCCGGGTAAAAGATTTTCATCATAGCTGCGCAGGACCCTGAAGGCACAACTACATAGTCGGCGTCACTGAATTCTTCTACCACACGTCTCGCAAGCCCCATCGCGTCTTTGCGATATCCTGAATTGAACAGAGGTTGCCCACAGCAAGTTTGACCTAAGGGGAAGGTTACTGACACTCCCTGACGTCTGAGTACCTTCACGACTGCTTCTCCTATTTCAGGATAAAGTTGATCTACAATGCAGGTTACGAATAAGGCGACATTGATGGGGTCATTCGAAGCCATGTACGGTGTCCTTTCTAACTCAGATATCCAGACTATCAGACTCTAATGATTGGCGACAAGATAGATTTAAAGGCAAGAATCGCTTGGGGGAAGGCATTACCAACCTTTTGAACGCCGATAGATCTATTTCTTGTCATTGGACTCGAACTCAGGATTTCTAATAGGTTAACGGATTCATTCATTTTTTCTAACGTGAAAGATGCGGAGGTCGTAGATTGTAACTCCAATGGATTTTGATCCGTGGGTTTGTTCCGAATAAAAGACTATTCATGTCTAGTCTCATATATCTCATATCAAGTGGAGATAGAAACGACGTAGATAGTGGATGCACGGCTGGCTTTAACTTGGGACTCTGCGTAAAAATTATCCGAGTTGGTACAATTTGGAGCAGTTCCCGCCAACAATCATGGCGCGTTCGTGTTCCGGCACTCCGTCTAAGATGCTTTCTAATATTTCTTGCGACTTTGGGAATGTTGATTCTGCATGTGGGTAGTCTGATCCCCACATGAGCCGGTCCTCGCCAATGATTTCTCGATCGCGAATCCCTAGCATATCTTCTTGGAAGCTATAGTTTATATTTGATCGCATGAAATCACTTGGAAGCTTTGAGCCTTTGAATCGCATAGGGGTTTGTGCTGTTCTTTCAGTATAAATTAGGTCCATTCGTCCTATAAGGTAAGGTGCCCAAGCGACGTCCTGTTCCACGCTGACAATTTGAAGATTGGGATGTCTCTCAAATACACCCGAGTAAACCATCTGGCAAATGCACATTCGTACCCAATAATCTACATTCGCCATGCCTGAAGCTCCCGATAGGAGTAATTGTGCTGGGCCGCTGGATCCCCGAGGTCTTCCTGTTGACACATGCAAACTTAGCGGCATTTCTAGATCTTCAGCCGCTGTCCAGAACGGTTCATAGGCAGGTTCATCATAACCTTCGCCTTCTCTAGGTACGACACTTATCATTGCCCCGACCATGCCCATGCCTTTCGCTCTGTAAAGTTCCTTTATCCCTTTTGTTATTCCGTCGTCTAGGAGGATCATAGCTATGGTTTTCAAACGGTTAGGGTTCGCATTGCTAAAATCCACTACCCAGTCATTGTAAGTTGCGAAAATAGCCCGAACTAAGCTTTGGTTAGGAACGGCGTACATTTCGAATGCGAATGATGGATATAGTATGTCTACATCAACTCCATCCATATCTAAATCCTTCATTCTAGAGACAGGGTCGTAGCCGCCGGGATGGACGTCTGCCATTCTTCCATCCCGCACGATATCGCCTGGGTTTTCAAATCTCATACCAGCAGAAGCTCCGAATGTTCCGACAATCCCTAACTTCAGTCCATCGACATACCAGTTATCACTCATCTCGCTGGCTATTACCTTGGGTATCTGGTCTCCCCATTTCGGATCCATTCTGTCTAACCAAAGGTTAGTGGGTTCTAGAACGTGGGAGTCCGAAGATATTACTTGCACTTTGTTCAACTGCCAACCTCCTAGTTGCACAACTGAATTCCCGATCGGAGATATTAGCGCAACACTGCATCAGCTATTCGCTCCATTTGCTCACCCATTTCTTGTTCACTGTCACAATGTGTAGGCCAAATCGATACTCTGATCGCTCCAGCGTTCAAGTAATCATCGATTTGTTGTCTGGTCACATCGTGCGGTTGTCCGAACACGGAAATAGAAATCGACGCTGGATCTCTCCCGCGTTCAGCCGCGAGGGTGTCTAGAATCATTCGACTTTCTTGTATCTGGCTTGGGGTTGCTCTGTTAGGAAGCCATCCGTCACCCCATCTGATGACCCGTTGCAATACGTTTTTCGCCTGACCCCCTAGTAACACTGGCGGGTGTGGTTTCTGAACGGGTTTTGGATAACTATATACGGGTGGGAAGTCGTAGTATCGACCGTGGAATTCGGCTTGATCGTTTGTCCACAGTTGTTTCAGTGCTGAGACGGCTTCTTCTGACTGAGTCCATCTGTGGTCGAAATCAGCACCCATCATATCAGCCTCTTCTCGGTTCCAACCTGCACCTACGCCGAATATGAATCTTCCGTTGCTATGGCGGTCTAGGACCGAGATTTCCTTCGCCAGAATCAAAGGGTTACGTTCCGGGACTAATGTGATACCAGTGCCGAGTTTAATCTTGCTAGTAACTGCAGCGGCCATAGCCAGAGAGATATAAGGCTCTGTAAAGTGGCGGTAAGTCCATGGGATCTCTCCGCCTGTTGCCGGAAATGGGCTTG